>JALSSO010000069.1 GCA_026984215.1 Gammaproteobacteria bacterium
CGCGCGGGCGGATCGTGTTGTTTGCGCCGCGCGGCTCACCATTGGATCCGGAACAGGGCTGCGCTGGGCTGGAGCGGTTGATCGAGCAGGGCCGTCTGCGCCGCTTCGCCATCCCCAATCCGGACCATGCCCCCTACGGTCGGGCGGCCCGCGAGGCGCTGGAGCATTGCGGACTGTGGGAGCGAATCCAGCCCGCCTTGATCGTGGGCGAGAACGCCGCCCAGGCCGCCCGCTTCGCCGCCCAGCCCACGGCCCAGGGCGGTATCGTGCCGCTGTCGCTGGCGCGCATGCCGGCGATGCAGGGGCGCGGGCGGTACTGGTCGATTCCTGAGGCCTGGCACGGGGTGTTGCGCCACGAAATGGTGCTGCTGCGGGGCGCTGGCGCCGCGGCGCGCGCCTTTTTCGATCATCTCCGGACCGACGCGGCCCGCCGGGTCCTGGAAGCGGCGGGTTTCACCGTTGCGGGGGCCGCGGTTCCATGACGCATTGTCCCCCGACTTTGCCGGTGGGCCGGGGGTGAGCGGTGGACTGGTCCGCCTTCCGGGTTTCCATCGCTTTGGGGTTGTGGACCCTGCTGCTCTTGGTGCCTCCGTCCCTTTTGCTCAGCCGCTGGCTGGCCTGGCGCCGGTTTCCGGGGCGAGCCCTGGTGGAGGCGGCGGTGGCCGTGCCGCTGGTGTTGCCGCCCACGGTGCTCGGCTTCTACCTACTGGAGGGGGTCGGAGCGGATACCACACTGGGGCGGGCCTATCGCGCCGTTACGGGAGGGGAGCTGGTATTCAGCTTCGAGGGGCTGGTGCTGGCCTCGGTGCTGTTCAATCTGCCGTTCGCGGTGCAGCCCATGCAGCGGGCCTTCGAGGCCGTTCCGCGGGGGGTGCGCGAGGCGGCCGTGACCTGTGGGCTGTCGGCGTGGCGGGCGTTCTGGCGCGTGGAGCTGCCGCTGGCCTGGCCGGGCCTGCTCTCGGCGGTGGTACTGGTGTTCGCCCACACACTGGGCGAGTTCGGGGTGGTGTTGATGGTGGGCGGCAACATCCCGGGCGAGACCCGTACCCTGTCCATCGCCATCTATGATCGTGTGCAGGCCTTCGACGAGCCGGCGGCGGCGCGCATGTCCCTGTTCCTGTTGGTCGTGTCCGTGGCGGCCATCGCCGCGACCGTCCGCCTCGGGCGCGGGGCGTGGCGGGACGTGAGCCGGCGGGCGCGACGGGGCGGCTCATGAGCGGCCTGCGCGCCCGCCTGCGCCAGGAACGTCCCATGCCGTTGGACGTGGCGTTCCACTGCCGGCCGGGCGAAGTGCTGGCCCTGGTGGGTCCCTCGGGCAGCGGCAAGTCGAGCATCCTTCGTGCGGTCGCTGGCCTCATGCCGCTGGCGCGCGGCCGGATCGAGTGTGACGGGGAGGTATGGCTGGACTCGCTCCACGGCCGCTTCCTGCCCGCTCGCAGGCGCCGGGTGGGCATGGTGTTCCAGGACTATGCCTTGTTTCCGCATCTCTCGGCGTTGGACAACGTGGCCGAGGCACTCACGGATCGGCCGCGGGCACAACGCCGCGCGAGGGCCGGGGAGTGGCTGGAGCGCGTACACCTGAAGGGACTGGAGAGGCGTCGCCCGGCCGAGATGTCCGGTGGTCAGCGCCAGCGGGTGGCGCTGGCTCGGGCGCTGGCCCGCGAGCCCGCGGTGTTGCTGTTGGACGAACCCTTCTCTGCGGTGGACCGGGCCACACGGGAACGCCTGTATCTGGAGCTGGCCGAGCTGCGGCGCGAGCTGGCGATGCCGGTGGTGCTGGTGACCCATGACATGGGCGAGGCGGCGCTGCTGGCCGACCGGATGTACATCGTCCACGAAGGCCGGGGTCTGCAGGCCGGTTCGCCGGAGGAACTCCTGTTGCGCCCCGCATCGGCCCTGGTGGCGCGATTGGTGGGACATCGCAACCTGCATCCGGGGCGGATCCTGGGGCCCTCCGCCACGCCGGGCCGCGTGGTCGTGGACTGGCGGGGCATCCACCTGGAGGCCGCTGCCGCGTCCGGCATCCCCGGGCAGGGCGTGGACTGGCTCATCCCGGAAGGCGTCGTGCAGCTCATGCGCCGGCAGGGTCCCCCGAGGCGGCGTTGGGAGAACGTTCTGCCTGGGCGGGTGGCCGAGGCCGTGACCCTGGGCGACGCGGTCACCGCCTGCGTCCTCGTGCGGGACGAGCCGAGCCGGCGCATCCGCATGCGCCTGAGTCTCCACGCCGCCCGCCGCAACCGCTTGGCAGCCGGCGAGCGGGTGGAGATCTCACTGCCCCCCGAGGCGATCCACGTCATGCCATCGGGTGGGCGCTGAGTGGGCGGCGCGTTTCAGCGCAAGGTGCTCGCGGGGATCGTCTGAGCGGCCCCCAGGCCGGGAGACTGGATCACGGTGTACACTCCCATGCCGTTGCCGTCTCCATCGGTGTCGGTGTAATTCCCCAGATCGTCGTCGGGCACGGCGAACACGAGCACGCCATTGGTGAAACCCGGAGGAAGTCCGCTCAGCGTGCCGACGTCGACGATGTTCAGGTGGGGGTTGGAGAGCGGCAGGTCGAGGTAGGCGATGGAGCCGTCGTGATGGGTGATCTCGGCGGCATACGTCCCGGCGATGTCCTCGGCGGACCAGACCACCAGCCGGGTGCTGTCGTCCCCGCCCACCGAATAGCGGACATAGAAACCATTGAGATCGTCCGCACCGGGCTCGTCACGGACGCCGCTGTGCAGGGTGGTGAGTTGAGTGGGCGACAGGGTTTCGAGGTCGGGAATCTGTCCCGAACCGATGTCGAAGGTGTTGAACGGCCAGGTGGGCAGGTAGGCCGCGTCGTGATCGGCCAGGTCGACGTGGAACGCCTCCGCCATCAGGCAATGACTGTCGGCAGAGTTCAATTTTCCATCGCCATTCTCGTCGGCCACGAATATCAGCGTGCCGAACACGTCCTGCGTCGCTGGCGCGAGTTCCTGGGCCAGCACGAACGGATAGGTTTGTGCTTGCCCCAAGGTGATCCGGCCTCTAGCCCGAACCGTGTCGTTGGTATCGGCGAAGGCCCAGAATACATTGAGCGCGTTGCATAGGTTGGTGACTCCCACGGCGCTGGTGTCCGCGTTGCCCGACTGGTAAACACCAGGAACCACGATGCCCTGGCCGAGGGCGCCAACATGGACGGGATTGTAGGGGGTGGCACCGGTGGTGCCGACTGCAAACAGGGCCAGAGTCGCCAAAACGAGTTTGCCTGGCATGATGCGTTTCCTCCCTTTTCCGATGATCGTGCCGCCCGCTGGGGGATTACCGGATTCGTGTAATCGTTCCACTTCCGGATTTCAGTGAACCCGTGCAGAGTTTCCGCGATTCACCGGCCCGGGGAGGTGTCTGCCCTGGCCCGGCTGGGTCCACTGCGTGACGCAGCGCGACGGCCGGTCGGTTCCTGCAGGCACGCGTGTTTGCGGGACGAACCGGCGCTCATGCCGCAACGCCGGTCCCGTCACTGTCCGCGCCGGGCCGCCCCGCCATGGTGGGACAGAGCGCCCGCGGCAGGATCGGCGGCCGGATGCGTCGGTTCATCCGTCGGGGTGGCGGCTCCGGCCCGTTCGTGTGGCATGCTGGGTCCGGAAGACCGGATTGTCCGTGGGCGGGGCATCGTGATGATGGATGTGGCCGGTTGGGCCGTTTTGGAGCGCAGGTACCTGGGCGTGCGCGATCGCATGCCACAGGGGCTCGCGCTGCGCGTGCACCGGGCATTGAGCTGGCTCGGCCGCGCCGAGCGGGAGCGCGAAGATCCCGACGCGCGCTTCATTTTCCTGTGGATCGCGCTCAACGCCGCCTATGCGCAAGTGCTGCCAGACACGTTCCGCCTGGCCGAGACGCGCCTGCTCTACCGCTTCCTCGAACGACTGCAACGCCACGACCGGGAACGGTTGCTCTACGGCATCGTGTGGGACGAGTTCTCTGGACCGATCCGTCTCTTGCTCGAGAACCCCTATGTGTTCCGGCCGTTCTGGGACTGGCAGAGGGGGCGGATCACGCAGGGCGAGTGGGAGCGCCGCTTCCGGCGCAGCCGCGCCGCCGCGCTGCGCGCTCTGGGCCGGATGGACACCACCCGGGTGCTGATGGAGATCTTCGAGCGTCTGTACGTGCTGCGCAACCAGCTCTTCCATGGCAACGCCACCTGGAACGGGCGACGCAACCGGGAACCGATCGAGCAGGGGGCGCAGGTCCTCGGGCGCCTGGTTCCCGCGATCCTGTCGATCCTGCTGGAATGCAGGGGACAGGGCTGGGGTGAGGCCCGCTATCCGCCTGTGATTGCCGTGCGTGAGGCACCCGCGCAGGGGAGGGCGAGGTGCGTCCCGCAAGGCCCCTAGGGATCGCCTGGGGGCCCATGGCGCACGAGCTCCCGGAACCGACGTGCGTCTGCCGCCATGGCATCGTTGTTGAACAGCACCCGATAACGGCCCGGCTCCTGGCAGAGCGAGTACAGCCGGGCGAGGTCGGTGTCGGTGTAGCGATAGCGATAGTGATAGGCCGGGCGCCCGTGGAGCCGGAAATAGCGTGGGCCGTCTCCGACCGGCCGGCGGAGCAACGGGTCAACCGCGTGGATGAGATCCAAGGTCCGAACCAGCGGCGCCAGGATCGCGTCGGTCCATGCCTGGCCGCGGGGTTCGAAGGCCAGCAGCAGGCCGGCCCGGTCGATGGCGGCGAAAAAGCGCCGCAGGTTGTCGAGATGCTCCGGCGTGGGACGGAAACTGGCGGGGGTCTGGAACAGGACCGCTTCCGCCCGAAGTTCCCGGGCGATCCTGAGGGTGCGGTCCCAGGCCATGCGGGTCACCTCGTTCCATTGGAAGCCGCCGCAGCGCTGGCGTTCCTCCGCACTCAAAGGTGTCCGCAATCGGCGATAGGTGGGACTGGAGGCCGGATGCGTAATGAGTTGCCACGCCTTGAGCGTGAAGAGGAAACATGACGGGGCCTGCTCCCGCCAGCGGGCGGCCGTGGTTGGGCGTGGCGGCTCGTAGAAGGTCTGCTGGATCTCCACCAGATCCAGCTCGGCGAAGGCGCGTTGCTGACGCCCCCCGAATCCGCAGGTGCCTACCAGGATTTCGCGGCTCGCGACCATCTATACTGATCCGCCATCGAACCGGACTATGGGTGGGAAGAGGCCATGCGCGGGAATGCGGCAGGCGATGCGGACACCACGGCGTATCGGTACCCGCATGCGCGGGAGGATGCGTCCCGGGAGAGACTCGACCGCGTCATCGGCGCGGCCGTGGACTGGTTTCTGGCGCAGCAGTCGCCGGAGGGTTTCTGGGTGGGGATGCTGGAGTCCAATGCCACCATGGAGGCCGAGTGGCTGCTGGCCTTTCATTTTATGGCCTATCCCTATCCCCACGTGAAGGGCCTGGTCCGAGGGATTCTGGAACGGCAGCGCGAGGACGGGGCCTGGGAGACCTATTACGACGCCCCGGCCGGAGACATGAATGCCACGGTGGAGTGCTATGCCGCGCTGCGCATGGTGGGCATGCCCCGGGAGGCCGCGCCGTTGCGTCGGGCCCGGGAATGGATTCTCGGCCACGGGGGGCTCGGTCGCACCCGGGTGTTCACCCGGTACTGGCTGGCGCTCATCGGGGAATGGCCGTGGCGGCACACCCCCAACATCCCCCCGGAGATCATCCGTCTTCCTTTGTGGATGCCCTTCAACATCTATCACTTCGCCCAGTGGGCGCGGGCCACGATGATGCCCATCGCCCTGCTGTCGGCCTCGCGCCCGGTACGGCCGTTGCCTCCGGAGCGGCGCCTGGACGAACTCTTCGCCCACGGGCGGGAGCGTTTCGATTTCCAGCTGCCGCGCAAGGGGAGGCCATGGTCCTGGGAGCGTTTCTTCCTCGCCGCAGACCGGGTGCTGCACGGGCTGCAGGAACGAGGCTGGACCCCCGGGCGGCGGCGCAGCGTGGCGCAGGTGATCGAATGGATCGTGCGGCATCAGGATGCCGACGGCGCCTGGGGTGGCATTCAGCCACCGTGGATCTACGGCCTCATGGCCCTGTACGACGCGGGCTACCCTCTGAGCCATCCGGTGCTGCAAAAGGGGCTCGGCGCGCTGGAGGCCCATTGGTCCTACGAACGCGGGGGCGCCCGTTACATCCAGGCCAGCGAGTCGCCGGTCTGGGACACGTTGTTGGGCCTGTTGGCCCTGGACGACGCGGGGATGCTGGAGCGCGATCCGGTGGCCGTGGAGCGGGCAGTGGACTGGATTCTGGACCACGAGGTCCGTTTCCGGGGGGACTGGTCCGTGAAGCTGCCCGACGTGGAACCGGGCGGCTGGGCCTTCGAGCGGGCCAATCTGCATTATCCCGACGTGGACGACACGGCCGTGGCGCTCATCGTGCTGGCCCGGCTGCGCCATCGCCACCGGGATCCCGCCCGGATCGACGCGGCCCTGGAGCGGGCACGCAACTGGGTCCTGGCCATGCAGAGCCGCAACGGAGGCTGGGCGGCCTTCGACAAGGACAACGACCGCAGGATCCTGACGCGGATCCCGTTCTCGGATTTCGGCGAGACACTGGACCCGCCCAGTGTGGACGTCACCGCCCACGTGTTGGAAGGGCTGGCCGCCCTGGGCATGACCCGCGAGCATCCGGCGGTGCGGCGGGCCCTGGCGTTCATTCGTCGTGAGCAGGAGCCGGATGGAAGCTGGTTCGGGCGCTGGGGGGTGAATCACCTCTACGGCACCGCCGCCGTGCTGCCGGCCCTGGCGGCCCTCGGTGTGGACATGTCCGAGCCCTGGGTGCGCCGGGCGGCGGACTGGGTGGCCTCCGTGCAGAACGAGGACGGCGGGTGGGGAGAGACCTGTGCCTCGTACATGGATCCGGCGCTGCGCGGGCGGGGGGTGAGCACCGCATCCCAGACGGCCTGGGCGCTGATGGCGTTGCTGGCCGCCGGGCCGTCGCGCTACGCGGCCCCGATCCGCGCGGGGGTCCATTTTCTCATGGATGCCCAGATCGGCGGGACTTGGGAAGAGCCGCACTACACCGGGACAGGATTTCCCGGCTATGGCGTCGGCGAGCGGGTGGATCTCTTCCACGCCGACCCCAGCTCGTTCGAGCAGGGCCGGGAACTGTCGCGCGGGTTCATGATCAACTACAACCTCTACCGGCACTATTTCCCGCTCATGGCGCTGGGCCGTGCGCGGCGCGCCCTGGGCGGGCCTTGAAGGCCCGGCCGGACGCTCCGCGGATGCCCGTCGGATCACAGGGGCGGGGGCTGACGTGCTTTCCTGGAGTCGCCTTTCGCCGCCCCGCGCCCCTCCGCTCGGGGACCTCGGCCGTGGATCAGGGGTTGGCCAGGCGCTCCAGGCGTTCCAGATCCACCCGGTGGCGCCCCGGCGCGGCCCGCTCGATGACACCTCGCCGGCGCAGGTCGGCGATCACGCGGCTGGCGGTCTCGGTGGTGATGCCGAGCATGGCGCCCACGTCTTCGCGCGAGGGGATGAACAACGATTCCGGGTCCGAGTATTCGGCGAGCTTGAGCAGCAGGTGCGCCACCCGCTGCTTGGCCGGCCCCGTGGAGAGCTCGGTCACCCAAGTGTCCGCCTCGGCCACGGCGCGTTGCCAACGTTGCATGAGCTGGCTGTGCAGGCGCGGGGTGTGGGCGCTCAGGTTCTGGATGGTGGAGACCGGAATGCGGCAGGCCACGGCGTGATCTAGCACCACGGCGTGGTGCTGGTAGGGTTCGCCGAGCGTGGCCTCCAGGCCCGCCACGTCGCCCTGGCGCAGCAGGCGTACGATACGTTGGGTCCCGTCCGGCAGATAGCGCACCAGCTTGACCAACCCCTCGCGCAACGTGTACACGTGGCGGCCAGTGACATCGGCCTGATAAAGCTTCTCACCGGCTCCAAGCTCGACTTCGTCGATGGGGTCGTGGATCAGGGCGAAGTCCTCCCGGCGCAGTTCGGAGAACAGCACGAGGTGGCGGATGCCGCAGGAGCGGCACTGTGGCGGGCCCTGCCAGGCCTGTTCGATCCGCGTGGGTTTCAAGGGGGCCGGCGCCTCAGTCTGGGAAATGGGATAGGTGTTCAACGTTGGATACCACTCGTAGAATTTGTTGTTGAAGATACCAGATGGGTGCCTTTCGTACGAAGAACCACGTACCAGGTTCGGGCACACCAAAAAGGGCGGAACCCGACCCCTTCGGGAGTCAGACTCCGCCCTCGTCCCCTCAGGAGACATTCCAGACCGCTGAACGCCAGCGGCCATCTCCCCGGAGGCGGAGCATGCCGTGAGGCACGACCCCGCCTCCGCTCAGTGACTCGCCACCGATTCGGGACAAATGTGCCCCGGGCTCTTGTGATACAGCGCGGCGATCCACGCAACTAGTATGATGAAGGTTGCGGTGCCGGCGATCGTCAGTGCGTCGATGTACATATCGGTGTCCTCCTTTCGTCTCTTGCGTAAGTATATTAACGATTACTTATGAAAAAATCAAGTCCCCAGGGCCGTGATCGTTGTCACAAAGCGACATTGTGTTGCGAACGAGCGACGAAAGGGGGATGGCATGTGGGATGAGGCTTGGGCCTGGGCGCGGGAGTACCAGGCGTGGCTTGCGTGGTCGGCCGCTTTGTCCTTGATCTTTGCGATTGCCAGCCTGCTGCTGGTTCCGTACGTGGTGGTCCGGATTCCCGAGGATTACTTTGTCGGCGAACGGCGACACCAGAGCCGGTTCCACAGACTTCACCCCGTGCTCTACCTACTCGTCCTCACGCTCAAGAACCTCCTGGGGTTGATGTTGTTGCTCGCGGGCATCCTCATGCTCGTGCTCCCCGGGCAGGGGCTGTTGACCATGGTGATCGGGCTGATGCTGCTGGATTTTCCGGGCAAGTACCGGCTCGAGCGTTGGTTCCTGTCGCGCCCGGGCGTGCTGGCCGGCGTCAACTGGATCCGCCGGCGGGCCGGGTGTCCGGAACTGGTGGTTCCGGATCGCGGTCCGCCAGCGGCTCGGCGGGACTGAGCCGACCGGCGCTGCGGCGGTCCAGCTCCCAGCCGAAGATCACGCCGGTGAGCAGTCGGTGGTAACCCGCATAGTCGGCCGCGGTGGCCGGCTCCATGGCCGACCGACCCGGTGCGAAGCGTTCGAGGAGCGGTGCGAGGGCCGGATTGCCCCGGCTCAGGTCGGTGCGCAGTTTCTCCAGTTCGCTCTCGCTCAGCCGGGTGCTCACGGCGATGCCCTGGTTGGTCACCGGGTCGGTGCGGTGGATGACCCGCACGGCGGCGCGCTCCTGGTCGGTCAGTGCGTGGGTGTAGAAGGCCTCGCTGAGGACCGCGGCCTTGCAGCGCCCGGTCTGGAACGCCTTGAATACGGCCCGCATGTCGCCCTGGATGTTGACGAACCAGGGTTGCCGGATCGGGTCGTCGAACTCCTTGAGCAGGGTCAGTGCCGATATGTCCGGTGAGGCGATGAAACAGACGCGGCGGCCCGCCAAGTCGTCGATGGTCTCCACAGCCGTGTCGGCCTTGCCGGTGATCACGAAAAACCGGAGCGTTCCGGGCAGCTTGGCCACCGGCCGGTATCCGAACTGCTGGTTCAGCCAGGAGATGAACTGGGGCCCGTCGAAGACGATGTCGTAACGGCCCGCGCGTATGTCGCGCTCATAATGGAGCCAGGTCTTGGGATATTCGTAGACCACTCGGCGGCCCAGCAGCCGCGTCAGGTGTTCGGCCAGGGGGCCGTAGAGCCGGTTGCTGACCGCAGCGCTCTCCCGGGGCGGAGCCGTGAGGATCAGGTCGGCGTGCGCGAAGGCGGGGATCGCCAACAGCAGGGCCAGAAAGATGCGCTTCAGCCAGTGTCGTCCGTGGTGCGCATGGGTACGTATCCCTGTGGTTTTCATGCTCGGTTCTCCGTTGTTCTGCGTCGTCTCCCCACATGGGGGTTCGGGTGCGTATCGATGTGGCGGGCAACGGTAGGCTTCGCCCCTGCGTCAGGCAAGGAACAAAACGCCATCCGTAGAGCTCGGTCACAACGCAACGCCGGGTGGCGGGGTAGGGTGTGGGACGCGGTCCATGCCGCTTGTAGGAAACGCCTTGCACAAGGCCAGGCCCGCAAAGGGCTGTTGATCACCGCAGAGCGGGGCACCATGCGGCCAACGGGCATGGCAGCGGTTGTTCCGCGGCCTGGCGGGTCTCCCCCGTTTTGAAGGGATCAGCCGTGTGACATCGCCGGGGAGAGAAACCAAGCGACGGCATCGGCCAAGGCCTCGCGCGCCGGACGTGGCAGGTAGCCGAGTTCGCGGCGGGCCTTGTCGCTGGAAAAGTACATCTTCTTGCGGGCCATGCGCACGCCGTCGGCGGTGAGCCGGGGTTCCGGGCCGCCGCGCAGGCGCGCCCACCCCTGGGCCGCGTAACCCAGGGGAAGGACCAGGCCATGCGGCAGGCGCACCCGCGGTGGGCGGCGGCCGGTGAGCCCCGCGATGATGGCCAGGATCTCGCGCAGGCTGAGGTTCTCGCCCCCCAGGATGTAGCGCTGTCCGGTGGCCCCCCGCTCGAGGGCCAGACAGTGGCCTTCGGCCACGTCGTCCACGTGCACGATGTTGAGCCCCGTGTCCACGTAGGCGGGCATCCGGCCGAGCGCGGCGTCGCGCACCATGCGACCGGTGGGGGTGGGCTTGATGTCGCGAGGTCCGACCGGGGTGGAGGGGTTGACGATGACGGCCGGTAGGCCGCGCGCGGCCACCAGCTCGCGGACCACTTCCTCGGCCAGGTATTTGCTGCGCTTGTAGTGGCCGATCATGTCGTCCAGGGAGACGGGTGTGGTCTCGTCGGCGGGCGCACCGTCGCGGTTCAGCCCCAGCGTCGCTACGCTGCTGGTATAGACGATGCGCTCTACACCTTGCTCCAGGGCGGCTTCCATGAGCTTGCGGGTGCCTTCGACGTTGGCGGCATAGAGGACATTGGGGTCGGGAGCCCAGAGGCGGTAGTCGGCGGCCACGTGGAACAACGCCCGGCAACCACGCAGCGCACTGCGCAGGCTGGCGCCATCGAGCAGGTCTCCGCGGGCGAGCTCCACCTCCAGGCCCTCCAGGTTGCGCAAGTCGCTGGAGGGTCGTACCAGCGCCCGCACGGGGTGGCCCCGGGCCAGCAGGCGGCGGACCACCGCAGAACCCACGAAACCCGTGGCGCCGGTGACGAGGACCTTCATGGGTGTGCTCTCCTGTCGGGAGGCCGGGCGCGGGACCACCCCGCGGCGAGGGCGGGAAGCATGACCAGCGTGGCCGCCAGCGTCAAGCCGAGCCCCAGGGTCAGAACGACGCCCAGGCTGGCGGTTCCGGGGTGGGCGGAAAAGGCCAGCGCCCCGAAGCTCGCCAACGTGGTCAATGCGCTGACCAGCACGGCGCGGCCCGTGGCATGGGCCAGCGGATTGCGATCACCGGCGCGCAGCCGCGCGACCATGTGGATACCGTTGTCGACGCCGATGCCCAGCAACAGGGGCAGGGCGATGATGTTGGCGAAGTTGAAGGGGATGTCGAGTGCCACCATGGCCGCGCCCGTGCCGATGGCGGCGGCGGCCAGCGGGACGAGCACCGCCGCCACGTCCCGGGCGCGGCGTAGGGTGAGGGTCAACAGCAGGACGATCACGGCGGTGGCCAGGAGCAAGGCCTCGGCGAACGCGCGGATCACCACCCGGGCCGCCTCCACGTGCAGGATCGGCGCGCCTGTGGCCTCGGGCGCCGCGCCGCGCACCGCTGCCACGAAGGACCCCAATGCCACTGGGGTGTCCAGCGCGCGGGACGGATGCGCCGCCACGCGCAACGTGCCGTCGGCGGCGCGCCAGCGGGCCACCAGTGCCGGCGGGAGATCCGCCAGCGCCACGGGTCTGGCCTCTAGGGCCGTGGCCAGCCGGTGGAGGGTGTCCGGGAGATAGTGGAGGAGGTCGCCTTCGAGCGCCCGCATCCGGGCCTCGGCCCCGGGTCGATCCGGGGCCGAGGCTTGCAGCCAGGTCTGCAGGCTTTCGGCCAGGCGGGCGGCGCGGGCCCTCAGGGCGGGTTCCAGCCCGCTGTCCTCCCGCGCCGTGCGCAGCCTCTGGAGCAGGGCGCGGAGCGCCAGGCGGGTCTCGGCGAACGGCGCGGGTCGAGGCTGCGGCAGCGTCGCCAGCTCCGGGCCCAACACGAGCGCCAGCTCATCGATCAGTTCGAGCTTGGGCGCCTGATCGTCGGGAACGAAGCTGCCGAGCCACAGCGCCTCGCTCACGGTGCTCAGCGACTCCAGCCTGGCGGCCAAGGTCTGGGCCGTCTCGGTGTCCGGCACCAGGACGACCGCCTCCGGCGGGCGGCGCTCGCTCTCCCGCATGAGCATGCGATAGGTGGTCACGGCCTCGCCTTGCGGGTCGCGCAGGTGCAGGGGATCGGGGTCGAAGCGTACGCCAGGCAGCAGGAGCAGGCCCGACAGCGCCAGCGCCAGACTCGACCACCGCACGCCGACGGCGTGACGCTGCGGCCAGGCGGCGAGGCGTTCGGGCAATCCCGCCGCCGACCCGCGGGCGGCGCTCGCCAGACCCCGGGTGCCCAATAGCGCGGGCAGCAGGGTGAGAGTACAGGTGAGCGCGATCAACATGCCGGTGCCCGCGATCAGGCCCAGCTCCGAGACCCCCCGGTAATCGGTGGGGAGAAAGGCGAAGAAACCCGCCGTCGTGGTCAGGGCGCAGAGCGCCAGCGTCGGGCCCAGGAAATGGCCGAGCCGGCCGAGGGCGGGCACCACGGGTTCACCGGCCAGCAGGCGTTCGCGCAGGGCCAGTGCCCAGTGGATGCCGAAGTCCACGCCCAGGCCGATGTAGAGCACGGCGAAGACCACGGAGATCATGTTGAGGGTACCCACCGACACGGTGGCGAAGCCGGCGGTGAGCACGAGCCCCGCCAGCAGGGTGACGAGCACGGCGGCGGTGAGCCGCACCGAGCGCAGGCCCAGATACAGGACCGCCAGCACCCCGGCCAGGGACAGGCCCGCGGCCCACGCCATGCCTTGTTCCAAGTTGCGCATCTCCTCATCGGCCATGGCCGGCCCGCCGGTGATGCGTACGCGCACCGACTCGTCCGGTGCCGCCGGCAGCGCCGATGCCAGCGCCCGGGCCCTTCGCAGGGCCGGGTGCGCGGGGCGCAGGCTGGAGAAGTCCAGCCTGGGGCGGAACACCACGAAGGCGCGTGCAGGTCCCTTTGCGGCTTCCGGGAACAGCAGCCGTTCCCAGGACACCGGCCCGCCCCCTCCCTTCAGGCGGGCGCGCACCGCTCGATCCAGCACGTCCAGGGCCGGGCCGAGGGGCACGTGGCGGCCCGTCCGCTGGGCCTCGAGGCCGTCGGAAAGCATCTCGGCCAGACCACGCAGGCTGGGATCGCGGAGGATCCGGCCGAGAAAGGGCTGCAGGGTGATCAACCGGTCCGCAGTCTCCTCCAGGGTCTCCATGTCCAGGAAGAGCAGGGCGTTGCGGAGAAAGTAGCCGTCTGCGCCCGGCAGGTAGACGGCCTCGAACCGTTCGGGGTGATCACGCAGTCGCGCCGCAAGCGCCCCGGCCGCCCTTCGGGCCCCCTCCGGAGTCGCGGCTTCCACCACCGCAACCAGGCTGTCGGTGTACTGGGGGAACAGCGCCTTGTAACGCCGGTACGCCCGCAGAAAGGGCAAATCGGGCGAGAGCAGATCGGCCGTGTCGGTGTTCATGCGCAGGTGCCGGGCAGTGCCGTACAACGACAGGACCACCGCGCCGGCGAACAGCGCGAGCACCAGCCAACGCCCGCGCACCGCCAGGCAGACCCAACGTGCTGTCAGTTCACGCACGGCCGGGACCGGCGCGGAACTTCCAGAACATGAAGGCGGTGAACAGCGGCGCCACGGCGGCCGCGGCGATCAGCAGGGGCTGAGTCCAGTCGAGAAAGGCGGCCAAGGGTACGGCCAACAGGCCGTCGTCGGGATCGAAGCCGGCCATCGATCCCAGTTCGGCCGAACGGGCGCCGGCTATGGCTTCCATGCGGAACACCAGCCAGAAGACAGCCGCGACCGCCAGGCCGGCCACCATGCCCATCCACACCGCCCCCTCGCCCAGCGGCCCGTCGCGCAGACCCCAGCCGATGCCCATGAACACCACCGCATCGCACACGGCATCGACCGCCAGGTCGTACTTGTGACCCCAAGGTGTGCTGCGGCCGGTCAGGCGCGCCAGCACGCCGTCCATGCGGTCGAGGATCATGGAGGCCAGATAGGTGAGCCCCGCGGCCACGTTCCACGCTGGGCCCAGGGCGAACAGGCCGGTGGCGGCCAGGCCCAGAACCAGCCGTGCCGTGGTCACCTGATTGGGCGTGACCGGGGTGTGGGCCAGCAGGCGCGCCCCCGGGAGGGCGAGGCGGTGCAGCCAGGTGTCGTGACTCATGGGGCGAAGATCCTTCCGGCGATGCGTTGCAGATCTCCGGTCGGCCTCAGAGCAAGCAGGCCGGCCAAAGGCTCGGGAGCAGTATGGTATACTCCCATCGGTTTTTCGTCGCTGACATCGCCTCCTGCGCCTTCGCAGGACGACCTCGACCCTTTCGACACCCCGTCTATGGCCGATTTCGCAAAGGAAGTCATCCAGATCAATCTGGAAGACGAGATGCGTCAGTCGTATCTCGATTACGCCATGAGCGTGATCGTCGGCCGGGCGCTGCCGGACGTGCGCGACGGACTCAAGCCCGTGCACCGCCGGGTGCTCTACGCGATGCACGAGCTGGGCAACGACTGGAACAAGCCCTACAAGAAATCCGCGCGCGTGGTGGGCGATGTCATCGGCAAGTACCACCCCCATGGGGATGCCGCCGTCTACGACACCATCGTGCGCATGGCCCAGCCCTTTTCCCTGCGCTATCCGCTCATCGACGGGCAGGGCAACTTTGGCTCGGTGGACGGCGATCCCCCGGCGGCCATGCGCTACACGGAGGTGCGCATGTCGCGCATCGCCCACGAGTTGTTGGCCGATCTCGAGAAGGAGACCGTCGATTTCGTCCCCAACTACGACGGCTCCGAGCGCGAGCCCGTGGTGCTGCCCTCCCGGCTGCCCAACCTGCTGGTGAACGGCTCGGCGGGCATCGCGGTGGGCATGGCCACCAACATCCCGCCGCACAACCTGGGTGAGGTGATCGACGCCTGCGTGGCGCTCATCGACGATCCCGCCCTGGACGACGATGCGCTCATGGCCCGGGTGCCGGGCCCGGACTTTCCCACCGCCGGCATCATCCACGGCCGCCACGGCATCCGCGAGGCCTACCGCACCGGCCGGGGGCGCATCCAGGTGCGTGCCCGCACCCACGTGGAGGAGGACAAGAGCGGGCGGCAACGGATCGTGGTCACCGAGCTGCCGTATCAGGTCAACAAGGCCCGGCTGCTGGAGAAGATCGCCGCTCTGGTCAAGGAAAAGCGCATCGAGGGCATCAGCGAACTGCGCGACGAATCCGACAAGGAAGGCATGCGCATGGTCATCGAGCTGCGCCGCGGCGAGCTCCCCGAGGTGGTGCTCAACAACCTGTATCAGCACACGGCCATGCAGACCGTGTTTGGCATCAACATGGTGGCCCTGGTCGACGGCGAGCCGCGGTTGTTGAACCTGCGCGAGGCGCTGGACCAGTTCCTGCGCCACCGGCGCGAGGTGGTCACCCGGCGCACCATCCACGATCTGCGCAAGGCCCGCGAGCGTGCGCACATCCTGGAGGGGCTCGCCGTCGCCCTGGCCAACATCGACGAGGTCATCGCTTTGATCAAGGCCTCGGGCAGCCCCGCCGAGGCCAAGGAAGGGTTGTTGGCGCGGGCGTGGCGGCCCGGCGTGGTCACCGACATGCTGGCCCGGGCCGGGGCCGAGGCCTCTCGTCCCGAAGACGTGGACGAGACCTATGGACTCAAGGCGGACGGCTACCATCTCTCGCCCGCGCAGGCCCAGGCCATCCTGGACCTGCGACTGCACCGGCTCACCGGGTTGGAGCAGGAGAAGATCGTCAAGGATTATGCGCAATTGCTTGAAACTATTGAGGAGTTGCTTGCCATACTGCGGGATCCGGACCGTCTGATGCAGGTGATCCGCGACGAGCTCCTGGAACTCAAGGCGCGGTTCGGCGACGGCCGACGCACGGAAATCATCGAGGCCCAGGCCGATCTCACCGAGGCCGATCTGATCCCCCCGCAGGACGTGGTGGTGACCCTGTCGCATGCGGGCTATGCCAAGTCCCAGCCCCTGGACGAGTACCGTGCCCAGCGCCGGGGCGGTCGGGGCAAGGTGGCCACCACCTTCAAGGAAGAGGATTTCATCGACAAGCTGTTCGTGGCCAACACCCACGACACGGTGCTGTGTTTCTCCAGCCTGGGGCGGGTGTACTGGCTCAAGGTCTACCAGCTTCCACAGGCCGGGCGCGCGGCCAAGGGGCGGCCCTTGGTGACCCTGTTGCCGCTGGAGAAAGGCGAGCGGATCAACGCCGTACTGCCGGTGCGGGACTACGACGAGGATCGTTATGTGTTCATGATGACCGAGCGGGGCATCGTGAAAAAGACGCCGCTTCGGGATTTCTCCCGGCCCCGCTCCACGGGCATCATCGCGGTGGACCTGCGCGCAGACGACCGGTTGGTGGACGTGGCCATCACCGATGGATCCTGTGAGATCCTGCTGGTCTCCAATGCGGGCAAGGCGATTCGCTTCCACGAGTCCGAGGTGCGGGCCATGGGGCGTGCGGCCTACGGGGTGCGCGGCATCCGGCTCGACGAGGGGCAGAGGCTGATCGCGGGCCTGGTGGCCCGGACGGAGGATCGGGAGGTGGCCACCGTGCTGCTGGCCACCGAGCACGGCTACGGCAAGCGCACACGGTTGGACGAGTTCCCGGTCTACCGGCGGGGGGGGCAGGGAGTCATCGGCATCCGCACCACCGGCCGCAACGGCGCCGTGGTGGGTGCGGCCCTGGTGTCCGGGGACGACGAGATCATGCTCATCACCGACGGCGGGACCCTGGTGCGCACCCCCGTGGCCGAGATCCCGGTCATGGGTCGCAACACCCAAGGGGTCATCCTGATCCGCCTGGCCGAGGGCGAGCGCCTCGCCGAAGTGACCCGCATCGCCCGCCTGAACGGCGAAGACGAAGCGCAAGGCGAAGAGCCGCCGGCGCCTTCGGTGCACTGAGCGGGGAACCGCAGCGGGCGGGGCGCGTTGTGGCCGACGTTCGGGGCCGCTCCAAGCGGCTTGGGCAACCCCGGCACACCGGAATCTCGAAGGCACCCATGGGCAGGCTGGAACGAATCAGTATCCACTCTTAGAACATATGGTTAGAGAATACTCATGAGTAGAGCATTCAATTTCAGCGCGGGGCCGGCCATGTTGCCCGACGAGGTCCTGGAACGCGCGCGGGCCGAGATGCTCGACTACCGTGGCACGGGCATGTCGGTGATGGAGATGAGCCACCGGGGCTCGACCTTCATGGAGATCGCCGCCCGGGCCGAGGCGGACCTGCGCGAGCTCATGGGCATCGGAGAGGACTATGCCGTCCTGTTCCTACAGGGCGGGGCGACGAGCCAATTCGCCATGGTGCCGCTCAATCTGCTGGGCGACAAGGCGACGGCCGACTACATCAACACCGGCCAGTGGTCGAAGAAGGCCATCGCCGAAGGACGACGATACTGCGAGGTGCGTGTGGCGGCGAGCACCGAGGCGAGCGGTTTCACCACCTGCCCGGGGCCGGAAGCACTCGATCTGAATCCGCAGGCCGCCTATGTGCATTACACGCCCAACGAGACCATCGGCGGGGTGGAGTTCCCCTATGTGCCGGAGACCGGGGAGGTGCCGTTGGTGGCCGACATGTCGTCCACCATTCTCTCGCGCCCCGTGGACGTGTCGCGTTTCGGCCTGATCTATGCCGGTGCTCAAAAGAATATTGGTCCGGCGGGGCTCACCCTGGTCGTCGTGCGCCGGGATCTGATCCGCGAGCCGCGGGCAGGCACACCGACGATGTTCGCCTACCGCACCCATGCCGATGCCGGCTCCATGTACAACACCCCGCCGACCTATGCCTGGTATCTGGCCGGCCTGGTGTTTCAATGGCTGAAGGCCCAGGGTGGGTTGGAGGCCATGGCCGAGATCAACCGCCGCAAGGCCGAGAAGCTGTACGCGGCCATCGACGGCTCGGACTTCTATCACAATCCGGTGGATCCGGCCTGCCGCTCGTGGATGAACGTGCCCTTCACCCTGGCCGATCCCGGCTTGGACGCCACCTTCCTGAGGGAGGCCGAGGCCGCCGGGCTCAAGACCCTGAAGGGGCATCGCTCGGTGGGCGGCATGCGCGCCAGCCTCTACAACGCCATGCCCGAGGCGGGCGTGGACGCCCTCGTCGCATTCATGGCCGACTTCGAGCGCCGGCACGGCTGAACGGGCGCGTATAATCCGATGGCCGAGGCACGGTTTTTCCGAGGAGCGCGCAATGGATCCGGCCTACTTGCCGCACTATACCCTGGAAGACTGGCGCCGTTGGGCGGGGGACTGGGAACTCATCGAGGGCGTGCCCTACGCCATGGCCCCCTCGCCGACGGTGACGCATCAGGCCGTGGGTTCCGCACTGGTGGCACAACTGTTCGGGCAGCTGGGTGCTTGTCCGCGGTGTCAGGTGGTCTACGAGACCGACTGGGAGGTCAACGAGGACACGGTTCTGCGGCCCGACTGCATGGTGTTGTGTGATCAGCGCGGGGAGCGGGTGCACAAACCGCCGCGGCTGATGCTGGAGATCGTCTCGGCCTCCACTGCCGCGCGGGATGAACATCTGAAATTCGGGATCGCCGAACGCGAGGGGGTACCCTATTTCGTACTGGTGTATCCCAGGTGGCGGGTGGCGAAGATCTTCGTCTGGCGCGAGGGGCATTACGTGAAATCGGCGGACTGTGCCGAGGAGGCCTTCGAGTTCCGATTCGGGGACTGCCGCGCCGCGGTGGACTTCACGCGGATCTGGCCGGCCGGGGACTGAACGCGGGCGCAGGTATTCACATCTGGGTTGGGTCAATGGCGTGTTCAAGATACGCACACTGAACAACATTTCTGTCAAGGGGTTGGAGCGCCTTCCGCGCGACCGTTATGAAGTGGCCTCCGAGATCTCGCGGCCCGATGCCATTCTCGTGCGCTCGGCGGACATGCACCAGATGGACATCCCGGACAGCGTGGTGGCGGTGGGTCGCGCCGGCGCCGGAGTCAACAACATCCCGGTGGAGTCGCTGACCCGACGGGGTGTGGCGGTGTTCAACGCCCCGGGGGCCAACGCCAACGCGGTCAAGGAGCTGGTCCTGGCCGGGATGCTGCTGGCCGCTCGCAACCTCTGCCAGGCGTGGAAATACACCTGTGCGCTGGAGGGCGACGATGCCGAACTGGCCCGCCAAGTGGAGGCGGGCAAGAAAAAGTTCGTGGGATTCGAGCTCCCCGGACGCACCTTGGGCGTGGTGGGGCTGGGGGCCATCGGGGTCAAGGTGGCCAACATGGCCTTGCGACTGGGGATGAACGTGGTGGGTTACGACCCGAGCATCACGGTGCAGCAGGCCTGGAAACTGTCCTCCGATGTGCAGCCGGCCGCCGGCATCGACGATCTGCTCGCCCAGGTGGATTTCGTGAGTTTCCACGTGCCGCTGATGGACTCCACACGCCATATGATCAACCGCGAGCGCCTGGCGCTGATGCGCGATGGGGTGGTGATCCTGAACTTCGCCCGCGCCGGCATCGTGGACGATGCGGCCGTGCTGGAGGCGTTGGACTCCGGTAAGGTGTACGCCTATGTCTGTGATTTTCCGACCAATGCCAACCGGGCCCACCCGCGGGTGGTGACATTGCCGCACTTGGGGGCCTCCACCCGCGAGGCCGAGGAGAACTGTGCGGTGATGGTGGCCGACGAGATCCGCGACTATCTCGAAAACGGCAACGTCCGCAACGCGGTCAACCTGCCGCCGGTGCGCCTGCCGCGCAAGGGAGCGGGGCGGCTGGCGGTGGTCAATGCCAACGTCCCCGACATGGTGGCGCAGATCTCCCACCACCTGGGGCAGGCGCACCTCAACATCGTGCACATGGTCAACGAGTCCAACGGCAACGTGGCCTACACCATGTTGGACACCGAGGCGGCGATCCCCGATGAGGTGGTGGAACGGATCGCGGCCCTGGACGGCGTGCTGCGGGTGCGCCGGTTGTGACGAGCGGAGCGCGCGGCGGGTGAGTGCGGACTGCGACGCGAAGCCGTCCCTGGAGGCCATCCGGGCGCGGATCGACGCGCTGGACGCGCAGTTGCTCGCGCTCATCAGCGAGCGGGCCCGCTGCGCCCAGGCGGTGGCCCATGTGAAGCAGTCCAGCGAGCCGGACACGGTGTTCTACCGCCCCGAGCGGGAGGCTCAGATCCTGCGCCGGATCCTGGACGAGAATCCGGGACCGCTGCCCGACGAGGAGGTGGCGCGCCTGTTTCGCGAGATCATGTCCGCCTGCCTGGCCCTGGAACGGCCGTTGTCCATCGCCTTCCTCGGCCCACCGGGCACCTTCACCGAGCAGGCGGCGCTCAAGCATTTCGGACACTCGGTGCGCACCGTTCCCTTGACGAGCATCGACGAGGTGTTCCGCGAAGTGGAGGCGGGCACGGCCCAGTATGGCGTGGTGCCCGTGGAGAATTCCACCGAAGGCGTGGTGACCCACACCCTGGACATGTTTCTGTCCTCACCGCTCAAGATCAGCGGTGAGGTGGAGCTGCGCATCCACCACCATCTGCTCACGCGGGAGCCGGCGCTGGAGGCCGTGCGGCGCGTGTACTCGCACCAGCAGTCGTTCGCCCAGTGCCGGGAGTGGCTGGACGGCAACCTGCCGCAGTCCGAACGGGTGAGCGTGGCCAGCAACGCCGAAGCGGCCCGGCGCGCGGCCGCGGAGCCGGGCACGGCGGCCATCGCCGGGGAGGCTGCGGCGGAGAAGTACGATCTGCCCGTCCTGCGCCGCAACATCGAGGATCATCCCAATAACACCACGCGCTTTCTCATCGTCGGGCGGCCCGTGGCGGCGCCCAGTGGCCAGGACAAGACCAGTCTCCTGGTCTCGGCCCCCAACCGGCCCGGATCCCTGTACCGCCTGCTGGAGCCCCTGGCCCGCCATGGGGTGAGCATGACGCGCATCGAGTCCCGCCCCTCGCAGTGTGTCAACTGGGAGTACGTCTTTTTCCTCGACGTGGAGGGCCACCAGGACGACCCCCCGGTGCGCGCCGCCTTGCGGGCGCTCGAGACCGAGGCCGAACTGGTCAAGGTGTTGGGCAGCTATCCCAAGGCGGTCTTATGAACTTCACCGCCCTGGCCACCGAGGGTGTGCGCGGTTTGACACCCTACGAACCCGGCAAGCCCATCGAGGAACTGGAGCGCGAGTTGGGCATCACCGACTCGGTCAAGCTCGCCTCCAACGAGAATCCGCTGGGCCCCTCGCCCGCGGCCCTGGAAGCCGCCCGCCGGGCGGCCGCCCACGTGGCCCGGTACCCGGATGGGCACGGGTTCGCGCTGAAGCAGGCCCTGTCCGCGCGTCTGGGGGTCGCGCCCGAGTGCATCACCCTGGGCAATGGTTCGAACGACGTGCTGGACCTGGTGGCGCGTGCCTTCCTGGGTCCGGGACGCTCAGCGGTGTTCTCGGAACACGCCTTCGCCGTCTATCCCATCGCCACCCAGGCCGTGGGCGCGCGGGCGCGCGTGGCGCCGGCGCTGCCGGCCGATCACCACTCGCAGCCCCATGGCCACGATCTGGAGGCCCTGTACGCCGCGGTGGCCGAAGACACCCGCGTGGTGTTCATCGCCAATCCCAACAACCCCACGGGCACCTGGGTGGACCGGGCGGGTCTGCGGGCGTTCCTGGAGCGCCTGTCCCCCGAGGTGCTCTGCGTGGTGGACGAGGCCTACGCCGAGTACGTGGAGGAACCGGATTACCCCGATGCCGCCCGCTGGCTTACGGACTTTCCCAACCTGATCGTGACCCGGACGTTCTCCAAGATCCACGGGCTGGCGGGGCTGCGCGTGGGCTATGGGCTGTCGCACCCGGAAGTGGCGGGGCTGCTCAACCGGGTGCGGCAGCCGTTCAACGTCAATGGACCGGCCCAGGCCGCCGCCTTGGCGGCGCTGGGCGATGAGGCGCACGTACGGCGCAGCCGGGCGCTGAATCGCAGGGGTTTGGAACAGCTCCAGGCGGCAGTGCGGGGGTTGGGGCTGCGGTGGATCCCCTCGGTGGGCAACTTTCTCACCGTGGATCTGGGGCGTCCGGCCGGCCCGGTCTACGAGGCCCTGTTGCGCCGGGGTGTCATCGTGCGGCCCGTGGCCAACTACGGGTTTCCGAACCATCTGCGCGTGACGGTGGGCACCGAGGCGCAAAACGCCCGCTTCCTGGAGGCCCTGACCGAGGTGGTCGCCCAATGATCGGGCGGTTGGCCATACTGGGCGTGGGACTCATCGGCGGTTCCCTGGCCCTGGCCCTGCGCCGGGCGCACCACGTGGGCGAGGTGGTGGGGGCGGGGCGGCGCGAGGACAACCTGCGCCGGGCCGTGGAGCTGGGTGTCGTCGACCGCTACAGCCTGGATCCGGCAGAAGCCGTGGCCGGGGCCGACGTGGTGGTGCTGGCCGTGCCGCTGGGGGCCATGGAGGCCCTGTGCCGCCGCATCGCTCCCGTGCTGGGGCCGGCGACCATTCTGACCGACGTGGGCAGCGCCAAGGGGGCCGTGGTTCAGGCCGTGCGGGCGGCCTTCGGGCGCTTGCCCGAAGGTTTCGTCCCCGGGCATCCCATCGCCGGAACCGAGCAAAGCGGCGTGGAGGCGGCCTTCGCCGATCTCTTCTACCACCGGCGTGTGATCCTCACGCCGCTGGCGGAGACGGGGCTGCGGGCCCTGGGCGAGGTGCGCGAGATGTGGGAGGCCACCGGCGCCATCGTCGAGGAAATGGCCGTGGACCACCACGACCACGTGTTGGCCGCCACCAGCCACCTGCCGCACATGCTCGCCTTCGCCCTGGTGGACAGCCTGGCCCGGCTGGAGGACAAACACGAGGTGTTTCGATACGCGGCCGGTGGCTTCCGGGATTTCACCCGCATCGCCTCCTCCGATCCGGTCATGTGGCGGGACATCTGCCTGGCCAACCGTGAAGCGCTGCTGGAGATGATGGGGCGCTTTCGCGGCGACCTGGACCGGCTGGCCGAAGCGGTGGACAGCGGCGACGGCGACACGCTCCTGGAGATCTTCCGGCGGGCCAAGGCGGCCCGGGATGCGTTCGCCGGGTGAGCGGCTGCGCGCCGAGCGGGAGGGGGTGAACGCGGTGGGCAGAGGCGGGGCCGCGGTGCTCGGCGCATTTCTGATGTCGGGATTGCTCGGGCTGGGCTTTCTGCTCGGCGAAGCGGCCGTGCGGGTCAAGGAATACGAGCGCACCGTGGTGGTCAAGGGCCTTTCGGAACGGGAGTATCCGGCCGACGTGGTGATCTGGCCGATCCGCTTCTCGGTGGCGGGCAACGCGCTGGCGGCGCTCTACGACACCCTCGACAAAGACACCGAAAGGGTTCTCGGTTTTCTGAAAAGACAGGGAATATCCGATGAGGAAATCACGGTAGCGCCCCCCGTCGTCACCGACCAGTGGGCCGGGCGCCACGCGGTCGGGCAACGGCCCGAGTTCCGCTATGCCGCCGTGCAGACGGTGACGGTGTACTCCCATCGGGTGGCAGCGGTGCGTAAGCTCATGGGCCGCCTGTCGGCCTTGGGCCGCCAGGGCATCGCGTTGACGGGCGGCCGTTATGGGGACGATGTGGAGTACCTGTTCACCCGTCTCAATCAAGTGAAACCCGGCATGATCGAGGAGGCCACCCGCAAGGCGCGCGAGGTGGCGGAGAAGTTCGCCGCCGACTCGCACAGTCGGCTGGGCAAGATCAAACACGCCCGCCAAGGACGATTTTCAATCACTTCGCGCGACCGGAACAACCCGCATATCAAGCGGGTGCGCGTGGTTTCCACCATCGAATATTATCTCGCGGACTGAACGGGGCCGATCCGACCGGGCCGTCTCTGGGCGTCGGCCGCGCCCTGGATGCGCGCCCGCCGGCCCGGGATCCCCGATTCGGGTCGGCGACCCGCTCCGGCGCCGATCACACCCCGGGGTCGATCACTCAGGGCAACGGGCGCAGCGTGGTGCGCATCACGTCCACCACGTAGTGGTAGGCGATCTCCAGATCGGGCTGCGGGTCGTCGGGATGGCGCAGCACGTTGGATCGGGAGATCAGGAAGTACAGGTCCACGCCCAATCCATCCGCGCTGCGCCGCGTGTAACGGTCGATGAGCAGCGGGGCGTAACCCGACACCGTGCCCCAGGCGATGCCGGACTGCTTGCAGTGCGGCTCGTTGGCCATGAGGCCGCTCGTGGGGGCGGCCGCCACCGGTAGGGGACGGAACCTGTGCTCGGCCGGTGGCCGTCCATCGAATCCCGACTCCGGCACCTTGAGGTTCCAGATCCAGGGACGCAGTGGGTCACCCGTGATCAGCACCGTGCCGAGATCGGCATCGAACGGCCCGTCCGGTCCCACCCCTTGATAGGCGGGCGAGAGCAGCATCACCAGGCGGTCGATCCGCCGTCCATCGACCAGGGTCTCATCCACGTGGATCACACTGGTATAACCGATCCCCGCCGAGGTGGGCGCGGTGCCGCAGGCCTGCTCGAAGCGCGCGTAGGCGCTCAGGTCGTCGACCCGCACCACGGGCACCGCATCCTGCTCCGATTGGGACCAGCAGGCCGTGTGGCCGTCGATCCGGCGGTCGGTACCGGCGAAATACCACGCCGTGAGGCGACGATTGGGATCGGCGGCCGCCGCCTGAAGTTCCGAACGGGAGAAGAAGGCCAGATACACGTTGTTGCCCGGGTATTTCCACAGACCGGAGCCGAACAGGAGGATGCCGCGGGTATCGCCCCCCTTGGGCAGCGGCAGCAGGCAGGGTCCGGATCGTTGCGGATCCTGGTAGTCGGAGGCGTCCACCGATACGCCAAAGCCGTGGATGAAGCGGGCCGAACGGCCCCGTTCCGAGAAAGGCCGGCCCCCATTGAGCACCGTCCAGTGGAGCCCCTGGTCACGGCTCGCCGCCAGGTAGGAGAGCCCGTTGTCCGGCTCGTCGTCCTTCTGCACCGCGGCAAGCATGAACACCGTGCCGTCAACCACCCAGGCGCCGGTCGGCGTGGTATTGGGCAGCACCTGGACGCAGGCCGGAGGGATCTGCGCGGGGAGTTTGATTTCCGTGCCGTGCACCCCGGCAAGGTAGACGGGGCGGAAGCCGTCGGCGCGCACCCCGGGGTCGGCGCACACGGGCATGGGGTCGCCGGGCTCCACGTTGCGGTAGACGTGGTCCAGGTGCACGCCATCGCTCGGATCCGCGTCCGTCGTGCGGCCGATGGCGTCCCCCTCGAAGGGGCCGGCGGGACCGAGGATCCCCCCCGCGGCCGCCGGCTGGAGCTTGCGCACCTTGTGCGTCTGCTCCAGCCAGTCCAGATCGAGCTGGTCGGTGTCGCCGAACAGGAACAGGGTGAGGTCTGCACCGCCCGCACCTGCGTTGGGAAGGGTGACGGGCAGACCCAGGTCGGTGCCCCACAGGATGTCGCCCCCGGCCTGCTCGGAGCGGATATAGGCCAGGAAGCTCATCTGCGGACGTTCCTCGCCGTAGCCCAGCAGGGTGTTGACCGGGACCGTGTCCGTCACCCGGAAGGGCTCGCCGGCCTCGGGGGGGGTGGACCCGCCCCCGCCGCCCCCCTCCGAGCCGCCTCCACAGCCGGCCAGCGCGGCGGCCAGGATCCAGGGGACGAACCAGCCGCCCGGGTGCCGAGTGCCACGTTGCGCCGCAGTGGCGGCGTACTTGGGGGGGGAGTCTGGCATGTGGAAGTCCTCATTGGACATGCTGGGACGCGAACGTAACACCCCAGACCACCCAGAGCATCCGGAAATGGACGGATGGGCCCCGGTTTGTGGATGGACGTCCCGAACGGTGGCGCGA
The DNA here is from genome assembly GCA_026984215.1 of Gammaproteobacteria bacterium. Taxonomy (GTDB): domain Bacteria; phylum Pseudomonadota; class Gammaproteobacteria; order JAJDOJ01; family JAJDOJ01; genus JALVEU01. The sequence goes on from JALSSO010000069.1 coordinate 26,006, forward strand.
ACGGCATTGGAAGCGGCCGTGGAACTGGCCTAGGCTTCATCGAGTGACCCATTTCCATGGGAGGGAACCGCGCCATGCGGCTTGTGGACTGGATGCGCAACCTGTTTCTGTGTGGGGGACTGGCCGTGCTTGCCGGCTGTGGAGGTGGCTCGGAGGGGTTGGGGCCGGACTCCGACGCCGCGCCGGAGCCGAACCCGCCCGCCGGCCAATCCCTGGAGTCGGCCGCCCTGCGCTTTTCGTGGCGGCAGGCCGGCATGCGGGAGCAGCCCGTGGCCGGCGCGGTGGATTTCGGCGCCTCCGGCGCGACCGCCGTGGTGGAGGCCGCCGCGCCGGCGACCGTGCCGCTGATCCTGCAGGCGGTGGACGCGCTGCGCGGACCGCGTTTGGACGGCGTTGCGCTGATGACGGCCATGCATACCGAATCCCTGCTCCACCTGGGCGGCCCAGTGGCCCGCTACCTCTACGGCGACGACTTCGATCCGCGCTGGCGGGGCCGCGTGCCGCGGTGGGTGGAGTATGAAGAGGCGTTGGGCCGTCCGGTGTATGCAGACCCCATGGATGCCGTGGATCCTGAGGCCCCCGACCGTCCCAAGGTGTTGCGCGACGCCGTGCTCGACGGCCTCACGGATTTGTTTTTCCAGCGCGACATCGAAAACCGCGTCCAGCTGGCCTGGGGCGGTGCCCTGGTTTACCGGTTCGAGGCCGGCAGACCCATCCGCGCCCTGCGCTTGCGCGGCCCCGATGCGGCACGGCGCACCACGTTCACGGCGGTGCCCGGGGGACGGATCCGACTCTCGGCCGATGGCGTGCGATGGACCACGGTATGGACGGCGCGCGCGGAGGGACAGGTCCAGCCGCAGGTGGTCCTGCCTCCCGAGCTGGCCGGCGGTTCCACCCTTTATCTCAGCTTCGAGACGCCGCCCGGGGAGCTGCAGTACTTCGACCACCTGTATGTGGCCCTGGACGTGGACGGCCGAGACTGGGCGCGGCTTGCGGCGTTTCCGGCGGGGCAACGGCGGATCCTGTTCACGGACGCGGCGGGTTCCACGCACCGGGCGCGACTGGCTTGGCGAGATGGGAATCTGCGCGTGCGCCAGGCCCCGACCCCGGTCGGGGTTCCGCCCATGGTATTGCACCTCGGGGACGTGACCCTGGCGCTGGGACGCTCGGCCACCGGTGTGCCGGGCGCGCCCATCCGCCTGGAGGCTGCCGGGCGCAGGATCTGGCAGGCGGCCGCGGGCATCCCCTGGCAGCCGCCGGCCGCCTTCCGGCGGGTGGAAGGCCGGGCGCGGCCGTTCCACGAGCCTTGGGCCGGCTACCGTGACGCCTATCTGGCGCAGCGGCGCTGGCGGAGGCTGTGGTCGCGGACCGAATCGGTGCTGTCGCTGGATTCGGCCCGGTACGCGGGCCGGCGCGACGAGGGGGATGCCACGGTCCTGCGCTGGACCTTCGAGGACGACGCGGGCCGTGCCGGCACCCTGGAGTGGGTGCTGGGGCGCGCCACGGTCGATGTGGCCGGACAGGCATTCGTCGGCATCGGCCTGCAGGTGCGCGCCTGGGGTCCCGCCCTGAACCAGGCCACGCACGTGCGCCTGGCGTTCCCCGTGGACGTGATGCCCGGCGACCGGTGGCTCGCCCAGGGTTTTCGCTGGCTCACGGAGGACGTGGCGGACCTGGAGGGCACGCGCGCGTATCCTCGGGCCGAATGGTTGAGCCGCCACCAGGGCTTCGTGTTCCACACCGGTGCGGGACGGACCCTGCTGGCGTATTTCGACCGGCCCACGGCGGCCACCCTGGCGCTGCGCGAGGAACGGGCCCGGCACAGCGATGTCTTCGACATCCCCCTCGGGGCGGGTGGGGATGTGCGCACCACGGCCACCCTGTACTGGTTGGTGGCCCCGGTGGGCGCGACGGACCGGTGGGCCGCCGCCGATGCCTGGGGAGCCGTGCGCGAATGGCTGGCCGCCGAGTACGCCCGGCAGACGGGGATCGCGCGGTTGCGACCGGTGCCCACCGTGGTATGGATCCAGCCGGGCGAGGCCGAACTGGATGCGGATCTGCGCGCGCGGGCCGCCGATCCCGACTATCCGTCCGGGGAGCAAGGTTGGTTCGACCGTCTGGTCCGGACCCTGGTCCCCCGGGCACGGGACGCCGGCATCCGCAACCTCATCGTACAGCCACCCTGGGACAACGATGCCGTGCATCCCGAGACACCCAACGCCTCGGGCCACGCCATCCACGAGCTCACGGTCGCCCCGCTGTTCGGCGGCGAGGCCGCGCTGGGGCGACTCGTGGAGGCGGCCCATCGCAACGACCTGTGGGTGACGCTGTGGTACCCGAGCGCCTTGTCCCTGTTTTCGCCCTTGATCCCGAAGCACACCGATTGGCTCTCCTGGCAGGCCATCGGGGTGCCGGACGACGGGGGTTGGGGTGACGTGGTGGGCATGGATCCCAGGGCGGGGTGGAATGCGTACGCCGTGGCGCGGTTACGGGCGCTCCATGCGCGCGTGCCCTTCGACGGCCTCTGGATCGACTCCTGGCCCTCCCTGAGCGTGATCGACTATGCCGATCCGCTTCCCCGGCCGGTGCTGCCGGCTTCCCTGGAGTTGTTGGCGGCCTTTTCGGACCTGCTCCTGCACGATCTCGGGATCGAGGGCACCGGCCTGCTTGGCCTTTCCCAGCTCTACGGCGACTACGAGACGTCCGCCGGCCCGCCGCGGCCCAACGAGGAACAGCGTCGCCAGCACGCGGCGCTGGCCGGGCATGAATACATGCTGTTGGGCGGCAATGCGGGCACCTATCTGGATCTGCCCATGTACCACCGCGCACTGGCCTCCGGCGGCATGATCAACGTGGCCAACCTCGACGAGGTGGAGGCGCTCTCGGCGCAGGACCGCGCCTGGTTGAGACGGGTGAACCTGGAACACCGACGGATCGTGGACCGGATGGACCACCGTCACCTGCTCGTGCAGGATGGGCGCTGGCGGGGTGTGGCCTGGACCGATGCGGAGACGGGCGGGGCGGTGGTGTTCGCCTTCGGGGAAGGGCTCACACTGGATCTCGGCGCGGCGGGTGTCGCCGAGGATCTCACCAGTGGGGAAACGGTGCCCTTCAACGGAGTGTTCACCGCACGGCCCTGGCGGACTTATACGCTGCGCGGCGTCCAGGCGCCCTGAAGGGGTTTGACGAGGTTTCGGACTCAGGCCCGTCGGGCGCTGGGTGTCGTCATCGCTTCCGGGTCCGTCCGCGCCAGCCCAGGGGGTCCTCCGGATCCACGCCGTCCATGAAGGGCAGCTTGCGGTCGTGGTGGGTGAGCTGGTAGACGCCGCCCATCCAATTGCCCACCACCGCCTCGGCGGTGTCGTGCCAAGTGTTGTGCAGCCGCGGTGCGATGAGAGCCTCGGGGAAGGGGGGCGGCTCCAGCCCTTGGTCCAGGGCCTGCTCCAGGCGCAGCCGGTATTCTTCGATGATCGCGCGGGATTGCGCCGGGAAGTAGTGCTCGACGAAAGGCGGCCAGTCCGGGCGCTTGCCCGCCGCATAGAGCAGGACTTCGCGTTTGTATTCCTTGAGTAGGCTGATGGTGTCGTATTCCGGGTGTCCCTGGAAGAATACGGTGCGGAATCCATCGGGGGAGACGGCCAGGTGGACGCCGGCCTCGTGGCTTTCCACGAGGACGTGGACGCCGGCGGCCTCGAACTGGGCCCGGTCGATCTGGTTGAAGCGGGAGTGGGGCACGTCGAAGCGGGTATTGACGTCGGCCACCAGGGGGTGGGTGCGATCCACCACACAGTGGGGATAGACGCCCCAACGCTTACCGCCGGGTAGGCGGTGGCGCTTCTGTCCGTAGCGGAACTGCATGACGGCATGGGTGGCCAGGCAGGAGCACAGCACGGAGGTGACGTGCTCCAGCGCCCAGTCCACCACCTCGATCAGGGGCTTCCAGAACGGTTCCTGGGCCAGGTCGGGATGGGTGACGTTGGCGCCGGTGACGATCAGGGCGTCGAGACCGGCCTCGCGCAGGTCCTCGAAGTGGTCGTAGTGGTGTTCGATGTGGGCACGGGCCTTTTCGCCCCGGGGCAGCTGGGGCAGGGTGAAGGGGTGCATGTAGAACTGGGCGATGGGATTGCTCTCGCCCACCAGCCGGAAGAACTGGCGCTCGGTGGCCTCCAGGGCGGCGTCCGGCATCATGTTGAGCAGACCGATGTGCAGCGCACGGATGGTCTGGCGCTCGGCGCGCCCGGGGTCGAGGACGGTCTGGCCTTCCCGGCGCAGGCGCTCGTAGGTGGGCAGGGCGTTGTGGGCGACCAGCGGCATGGCGGTATCAGGTCCTCCGGCGGCGCACGTGGTTCTCAGGCCTCGGCGGGCTGCGGACTGCGGGCGATGGCCTCCTCGAGCAGGGCGATGAAATCCCGTTCGTCGCGCACGGCGGCCACTTCGCGGGAGGTGACGGTGTAGCCGTGCGGGCCGGCGATGGCCTCGTAGCGAGGAATGCGCGCGCGGAACAGGCGCGGGAACACCCACCGGGTGAAGTCGTCGGGGTCCATTTGCGCGGCGTAGTCCAGTCCCTTCTCCTGCAGATAGATGGCCACCTGCGCCTCCAGAAACTCGGGCCGGTAGTAGAGGGGTTTGGGGTCGCTCTGGGCCCGGTCGATGAGCTTGCGTTCCTCGGCCTGGTCGGTGACCTGGATGTACAGGATCAGGGTGTGGCGGGCCAGCAGGTCGATGATGCCGGGTTCGTCCAGCTCACAGAGCGAGCCGCCCACGTCGTTGACGAAGTGATCGTAGCCGTAGATTTCCCGGGCCTTGCGAATGAACTCGGGCACGTCGCGCATGGCCGCGATCTCCGCCTCACGGTACAGGCGTTGCCGGCGGCGGAATTCCGGCAGCGGCACGCCGCCGCGCTCGGGGTCGCCCAGCTTGCCCACGAAAGAGAGCACCGGTCCCAAGTCGTCCACCTTGATGTTGTTGCGGATATAGATCCAGTCGCGGCGCAGCAGGTCGCGCAGGAAGGGCACTTGCATGGCCTGTTGTTTGATGAGGTCGAGGATGGGCTCGTCCAGATAGCGCGTGCCGATGCGGTAGTCCCCCGAATAATGGAACCAGTGATGGGCGCGCAGCAGGGTGGAGAGATGGGTCTTGCCCACCCCTGACATGCCCAGCAGCGTGACCGATTTGTGGCGCCAGGAGCGAAACGACTCGACGGTGAATTTCAACGGGCTGCACCCCCGATGCGTTGGGCCGCTCATTGTACGCCGCGCGCGGCGGGTGCGGAATGCCGCCCGTGGCGGCCATGGCGTATCATGACGCGCCCATGGAGACCGCCACCATGCGTCGCGCACGACCCGACCGGGTGGGTGAGGCCGAGATCGCGGACCTCACCCACGAGGGCCGGGGCGTGGCCCGGGTCCACGGCAAGGTGGTGTTCATCGACGGGGCGCTGCCCGGGGAGCGGGTGCGGTACGAACGCATCCGCCGCAAGCCGGAATTCGACACGGGCCGCGTGTTGGAAGTGTTGCGGCCCGCGCCCGATCGCGTGGCCCCGGGTTGCCCCCACTTCGGGGTGTGCGGCGGCTGCGTACTGCAGCACCTGGACGCTGCGGCGCAGATTCGGGCCAAGCAGAAGATCCTGCTCGACAATCTGGAGCGGATCGGGTCGGTGCGGCCGGCGCGCGTGCTGGAGCCCCTCGCCGGACCCGCCTGGGGCTATCGGGCCCGCGCCCGGTTGGGGGTCAAGTACGTGCACGGGAAGGGGCGCGTGCTGGTGGGCTTTCGCGAGCGCAACAAGCGCTACGTGGCCGACTTGGCGGCCTGCCCCGTGCTCGCCCCCCCGGTGGATCGGTTGCTGCGCCCGCTGGGGGCGCTGATCGGACGACTCACGCTGCGCGATCGCATCCCGCAGGTGGAAGTGGCGGTGGGCGCGGATCGCTGCGCGCTGGTCCTGCGGGTGTTGGCCCCGCCCACGGCGGCCGACCGCGAGGCCATGGCGGCCTTCGAGCAGGCCCACGGGGTGGACCTGTGGTTGCAACCCAAGGGGCCACGGACGGCCGTTGCGCTGCGGGAGGGAACCCCGCTCCCGAGCTACGCACTGCCGGAGTTCGGGTTGCGGCTCGCCTTTTCCCCCACCCAGTTCACTCAGATCAACCCGGCGGTCAACCAGGCCATGGTGCGCCAGGCCGTGCGGCTGCTGGCCCCCCGGCCGCAGGACCGGGTGCTGGACCTGTTCTGCGGACTCGGCAACTTCTCCCTGCCGCTGGCCCGGCATTCGGGCGAGGTGGTGGGCGTGGAAGGTGAACCGGAACTCGTGGCGCGGGCGCGAGCCAACGCCCGGGACAACCGCATCGGCAATGCCCGGTTCGTCACGGCGGACCTGAGCGCGCCCGACCCCTCGGCCTGGGGTTCCGGCCCCTTTCAGCGCGTACTGCTCGACCCGCCGCGCACGGGCGCGCGGGAGGCGCTGGGGGTCGTCGCCGCCACGGGCGCCGCGCGGGTGATGTATGTCTCCTGTAACCCGGCGACGTTGGCCCGGGACGCAGGCATCCTGGCGCATGAATACGGCCTGCGGTTGGAGGCGGCGGGCGTGATGGACATGTTCCCGCACACCGCGCACGTGGAGTCCATGGCCCTGTTCCTGCGGCCCTGAGACGGCTCCGGGAGCGGCCGAGGTGGGGCGACAAACGTTTCGTGTATCCTTTGCAGATTTGATCGGATCTCTGTCGCGCAGCACGTCGGCACAGGACCACCGCGCTCGTTCCCCGGCGTCACGGGCTGCCCGAAACGTAACGTCTTGTCGGAGGACTCGGTTTGAACCCCGAAGGTCCCAGGGTCTCGTTGGTCGTGCTGGCGGCCGACCGGCCGGAATACTTGCGCGCCACCCTGCGCAGTATCGCGCAGCAGACGCAGCCGCCGGCGGAGATTCTCCTGCCGGGCGGCGTCCAGCCCGTCGACGCATCGGACACGCCGACGGAGGTCGTTGGGGGTGGCATTCCGGTGCGGGTGCTGGAAGGCGATGCGGGCCCGGGCGGGCGTGCCTTCCTCGCCGAGGCGCCCGGCGCCGCGCGGGGCGAGCTGGTGGGCTTCGTGCAAGCCGGCAGTCGGTTGGTTTCCGAGCACGTGGAATTGCTCGCCGCCTGCCTGGAGGCCAGCGGGCGTATCGGCTGTTACAGCGACGCGGAGCGCTGCGTGCACGGGCCCAATGGGGAGGAATCCTGCCGGCCTTTGGGGTCGGTGGAGTTCGATCCGCTGGGGCTGCTGCTGGGTGACCACATCCCGTTGGATACCCTGCTGTTCCGTCGGGCCTCGCTGATCGAGGTGGGCGGTTTCGATCGCAATGCCCCCGGGGATCCCGTGTGGGACCTGCTGCTGCGCATCGCGGCCCGGGGAACGCTCCACCACATTCGCCGGATCACCGTGCGCTTGCCGCCTGACGCCGGTCGCCCTCCACCGGATGGGCACATCGCTACGGACACCTTTTATGCGCGCCACGGTGCCCTGCTGAACGCGGAGTTGGTGGGACGGCTCGCCGGGATCCGCGCGGCGTTGTGCCGTTTCCAGGAGCGGGCCGAGGCGCTGGAGCGGGAACTGGCCGAGGAACGCCGTTACAAGCGGCTGCTGGCCGATGCCCTGGACGAGCGCAGGACGGCGCTTGACCGGGCGGCGAACCGCTGCCAGGAGCTCGAGGCGGCCAACCGGGTGCTGCAGAGCCGGTACGAGGCCGTCCATGGGCAGTTGGAGGCGATCCAGGGCAGCCGGGCGTGGCGTGTGGTACGCGCGTACGGCGAGCTGCGTGGTCGCCTGCGGCCGCCCGCTTCGAGCCGGCACGTCTTGAGGCGCGGGGTGGAGGTCTTGGAAAAGGAGGGGGTGCAGGGCATCAAACGACGTCTGAGGCAGTCCGTCACCCTCTCGCAGGTGGATCGTGGCCGCTATCCGTTCGCGCCGGTGGCGCCGGAGGAGGTCGCACTGGACCTCCCTTCCGATCCTCTGGATGCGCGCATCAGCGTGATCATTCCCACCCGGAACGCGGGACCGGAGTTCCGGCGGACATTGCGCAGGATCCGTTCGCAGGTGGCCGTGCCCGAGCCCGAGATCCTGATCATCGATTCGGATTCCACCGATGGGACGGTGGAGACGGCGCGCGCCGAAGGGGCCCGGGTGTTGCAGATTCCGCCCGAGGCCTTCCATCATGCGGAGACCCGCAACCAGGCGGCGCGGCATGCCCGGGGCGAGATCCTGGTGTTCACGGTCCAGGATGCCCTGCCCGCTGCGCCGGACTGGCTGTATCGACTGGTGGCGCCGGTGGTCCAGGGTGAGGCCGATGCGGTATCGGCCCGCCAGATCCCGCGCGCCGACGCCGATCTGTACGCCCTGGTGGCCACTTGGGGTTTTCACCGGTTTCTGGGATACGGGCGCAACACGCTGCGCAAAGGGATGGCGCTCGCGGGCCGGCCGCTGGCCGAGCAGCGCCGGATCGCACACCTGGACAACGTGTGCCTGGCCATTTCCCGGGAATTGCAGGTGCAGTTCCCGTTCCAGGGGCGGTTCGCGGAGGACCTGGATCTCGGCAAGCGCCTGGTCGAGGGCGGGTTCGGGCTCCTGCACCAGGTGGACAATGCGGTGGTCCACTCCCACACGCGCCCGGCGCGGTACTTCTTCCTGCGCGCCTACGTGGACCTGCGCAGCCTGCAGCACATTTTCGATGGCTCTCCGCCGCAGGCCCTGACGACCTCGGAGCAGGCGTTGTCCACGCTGGCGTTGGCGTACAACCTCTTCGCCCAGGAGCTCTGGAACTGGCTGCGTGAGGACCGGCCGATGCAGGCGGCTCCGGGGCCGGCTCTGGAGGGGTTGCGCGACCGACTCGATCACGCCTTCGAACGGGGTGAGTCCCAGGGCGCCCCGCCCGCTTGGGATCCGGCCCTGTTTCTTTCGTTCATGGCACACAAGGCGGTGTGCACGAACGATGCGTTCTTTGATCGGGTTCGGCGGCAGGTGACGGGACAGCTTCATCCGCTCGGGGCATACCTCTCATTGCGCGCCGGCTGGGGCTGTTCCGAGGAGGCGGTGGCGTGCGCTTTGCACAAGATCTTCGCGGCCGCGGCCGGGTGCGCCCTGGCCGAGGCCGGGGTGGAGTTGCCGGCCGGAATGGTGAAGGGGATCTGATGAACGTTCTGATCGGTGTCCACCAGTTCTTCCCGCATCACTATGCGGGCACGGAGCGTTATGTACTCAACCTGGCGCGCCAGCTCCAGCACATGGGCCATGGGGTGCACGTGCTCACCTATGACATGGGCCGCCGCGGCAAGCAGCGCCACGAGCCGAGTGGTCTATACCTGCACGAGTATGACCATGAGGGCATCGCCGTCACCGCGCTGCACCATCCGGAGTTCCCGGACTTCGACTTCGAGATGCGCGACGCGCGGTTCTACGAGGCCGCCCGTGCCCTGATGCAACAGCGGGAGATCGACCTCTATCACTGCGCCCACCCATTCCGAATCGGTGGATCGGTTTTCGCCGCCCGGGATCTCGGGCTGCCCGTGGTCCTGATGCTCACGGACTACTGGTTGCTGTGCCCCATGGGGATTCTGCGCCGTTCGGACAACGTGCTCTGCGAGGGGCCGGACGCCGGTACCAACTGCACCCGGCACTGCTACGCGGGCGGGAGCCGGGACCGTTTCGAGGCGCGGGCCGCTCAGGCCGAGGCCCTGGCCGGGGCCGCACAAGCGATCCTCTCGCCATCCCGCTTCCTGATCAGCGTGTTCCGCTACAACCGGTTCCCCCACGCGCACCGCATCCGCCACGCACCCCACGGATTCGATTATTCTCTGGTCCGGGACCTTCACGGACACACCCTGGATCCGGAGGCCGTGACCCTGGGTTACATCGGCACCATCCAATATCACAAAGGGGTCCACGTGCTCGTCGAGGGTTTCCGCAAGGTGGAGGCGCCCAACCTGCGGCTCAAGGTGTGGGGCGGGAGTTTCCACGAGAAGCAGTACGAAAGGAAGGTGCGCGCCAGTGCCGCAGGGGATCCGCGCATCGAGTTCCTGGGGCCCTATGCACACGATGCCTTGCGCGGGGTACTGGAACAGGTGGACCTGGTCGTGGTGCCCTCGGTCTGGTACGAGAACGCGCCGCTCACCATCACTTCGGCGCTGGCCGCGGGCGTGCCGGTGATCGCCTCGGATATCGGTGGCATGGCGGAGTTCGTGCAGGACGGGGTCAACGGCCTGTTGTTCGCCATGGGGAATGCCGGGGATCTCGCCCGCCGGCTCGCACAGGTGGCCCGTGATCCGGAGCTGGTGCGGCGACTGCGCGATGGGATCACGCCACCGCCCGGCCTGGAGGAGGAGGCCTTTCGGATGGAACGACTGTACCGCGGCCTGCTCGACGGGGGCGAAGCGCCTCGTGGGGCGGGCGCGCAGGACGTGGGTGCGGTCGTCGAGGGGGCGGAGAACGCCAGAGCCGACCCATAGGGCGTGTCCACCGTCCGGCACGCTCCCGCCCGTAGGTGCCGAGAAGTTTCGATGCAGAGGCGACGCGCATTGTGGTTGCACATCGGGCTGCCCAAGACGGCCTCGAGTTTCGTTCAGGAGACCTTGAAGTCCAATGCAGGGCCGCTGTCGGCCCAGGGCTACCTCTACCCCCGGAGCGGGCGGCAGGGAGCCGGTCATCGGCTGCTGGCCTTTCCGTTCCTCCCTGAGAACAGGGCACGGCAGCCCGATGTGGCGCCGCACCTGGAAGCGGCGCGCAAGGCGTGGCCCGCCCTGGAGCGGGAGCTGACGGACGGGCCGGAGCGCAACCTCATCCTGTCCTCGGAGTATTTCTGTGACGTGCAGGAGATCGCCCCGGTGGCGGCCGCCTGCCGCAGCATCGCGGCCAGCACCCGTGTGGTCGTCTACCTGCGGCGGCAGGACCGGTTCTTGGAAAGCGGTTACAACCAGGGTGTCAAGGCGGGGTTGCAGACCGGGCGGCTGGGCTTGGGTCCTGAGGTGCCCAAGAGCCTGGACTGGTACGCGCTCGTCTCACGTTGGGCGCGGCACTTCGGCAGGGAGAACGTGATCGTACGGGTGTTCGAAGAGGCCGTGGCCGAAGGCCGCATGATCGAGGATTTCTGCGCGGCGGTGGGGCTGGATTCGGGACCGATCGTCCCCGCCGAACGGAGAAACGCCCGTCTGTCGAACGAAGTGTTGGGTTACCGTAGGGTCGAGAATGCACTGGGTCTGACCGGCAGCCGGCTGGCGCACCGTGTGACGGAGCGGATGCGGGCGGTCGGATATCCCGAGCGCCACATCCTCAGTCGAAAGGAGCGCATTCGGGTGGTCGAGGCCTTCGAGGAGTCCAACCGGCGCGTCGCCCGCGAGTTTCTGGGACGGAGCGACGGACGACTCTTCGATCGTGAAGGGCTGGAGGGCCCGGACGGGGTCGTCTCGGACGCCGACGGCGTCGGGGCGGCGCTCGCCGTGGCATGGGATGAGCTCAACGGCGAGCTGGACCGCCTCCGGCGGGAGGTCGCCGCGCTGCGCACGGAGCTTCAGGGGCTGCGGGAGCGGAACGGACGGCCTTGGTGGGCGCGGTGGCGCCGGCGGCGTCCACGTTGAGGGGCCGCACCCCCTGGGGCGGGCCGGTTTGCACACGGATGGCTCACCCGACGGCCGGGCTGTAACCGAAGGCGGCCAGACTCCTTGCGAAGACCTCGTCGCACAATGCGATGACCTCAGGCTCCAGCTCCGAGCGGAACCGTTGGATCGAGTCCCGCGGGGTCGATGCGGTGCGATGGCGTGCCTGGGCCGCGGGGTTCATGGCGTGTGTGTCCTCGATCACTTTGTCGACGGTACGACGTTTCGCATCCAACCCCAGGTGCCGGAACACGCGGGCGAGTTCCGTTCGGGGATCGGTGATCAGGTCCTCGTACCGCATCAGCAATGCGCGGTCCTTGTGGCGCTCCCATTCCTGGCGCAGCATCTCCATGGAACCAGCCAGAACGTGCCGGATGTACGCCTCTTCCGACTCGAACCGCTCACGACCGAAGGCGCGGTACCCGCGCTTGTGGTCGAAGGCGCGAATGGAGGCGTACACGTCACGGGGATCCCGCACCAGGAAGATGGCGTGGAGCCCGGGAATGACCCGGCGAGAGACCCCGTGGGTGGGTGGCGTCATCTTTTCGAACATCATGCGCGCCCGCAGTGTGCCTCCCCGCCGGGCCACGGTGGAATACCATTGCTGCAGGGCGTCCATCTGGGCGCGATACATGCGCTCCACGTAACCGCCGGCGAACCATTCGGCCGCGGCGGGATACTGCGCCCAGTGCGCCAAGGGGGGAGCGCCGAGCTCCCCGAGCCAACCCGGCTGCTCCAGGGCCAGCATGTCCTTGGCTCCCACCGGGGCCATCCACTGTCGGGGGTTGGTTAGGGTTTCGAACAACCGCGCGTGATAGGGGATATACCACGCTTCCAGCTCGAACGGTTCCCACACCACGATGTCGGGGTGACAGGCGAGGTAGGCCAGCATGATCGTGGAACCGGAGCGTCCCAGTGAGACGACCCCCCCTGGCTCGAGCTCGAAGCGATAGCGGTCCTTGATGCCCCGGCAGGAACCATGCAGTCGGGCCAGGCGACGCCGCTGTCCATCCTTCAACAGGGCCACCACGTCCAGGGTGAAGCGCTCGGGCAGGGCGTGCGGGTTGAGATACCCCGCGTAGGGGCATTCGAGGGCCCGGTCGCAGTCGCGGTCCGCCCGCGGGGTCAAGTGAACCGCGGGAACGACACCGTCCATGACGACCACCCCGGCGATGACGCCTTCCGTGGTGGTCCTGGGAGTGACCCGAATCACCGGCGGTGCAAGCCGGGGATCGGCGTCGGATGGGGCCCAGTCGACCTCCACCGACTCGATCGGGGGGGTGGGGGAGGCCGGTTCGATTCGCGCAATCTTGAAATGCGGGGGTTCCGCCCGGGCGGGCGATCGGCGCGCAAGCCACGAGGCAACGGCCCGGAGCATGATCAGTCCGGAGTCGTGTCCGGCGCGCCGGGTGCGCGGTAGACTTCGGAGATGCGCCGCGCGTACTCGATTTCCTTGGGAAAGTCGCGGTTGTCGACCTGCTGGCACGGGCCGGCAAGGGGGGATTCCGCTCTAACGAGCGTGGAAAAACAATCGATCAACAGCCGTTCCGTGCCCCACGGAACCTTCTCCTGGGTGATGCACCGCAGCCCGTGCCGGCCCGCGGCCTCGGCGAACCAGACGGCATCCGGACCGGGGTCACGAAGGTGTAGATGGGTCTCCCAACATCCCAAGGCGGCCAGCTCCTCCTCCAACCCTTCCACACTGCGGATCTTGTCGAGCGCCGAGCGGTATGCACCCAGATTGGAGTGATGGATGAAGGCGGCCCCCTCCGGACGGAGAATCCGGGCGATCTCGGCCAGATAGGCGTCCAGCACCGCGCGGTCCGCGTGGACCAGGGAATCGAAGCTGAACACGAAGTCCACGGAGTCGGCCTCGACGCCGGGCAGGGTGTATCCGTCGGTGACCAGGAACTGGGCGCTGGATTCGCCCGAGAAACGCTCCCGGCAGGCGGCGACACACTGCTCGGCGAGGTCGATGCCCACGATGCGATCGCAATGGGCGAGCAGGAAGGAGGTCCACCGCCCGAACCCACACCCGATCTCCAGGATGGTGCCGGCGGGCAGAAAGCGCTGGATCCGGGGCAGTACCGTCATGCTCCACTGGAACCCGGGCCCTCCCCAGGCGGACGACCATTCCTCGCCCCGGTCCTTCCAGTGATAAATCTCGCTCCAGATCCTTTTGTTCTCGTCGAGTGTTGGCATGCTCTCGTCGGATGCTCCAGGTGATCGGGTCGTCAAAATCGCTAAAAACTACTGCGAGGCGGGCCGCCGGCGGAGCGCGCGCGGTCCGCGCCACCCGCGCCCCGCGTTGCGGGGTTCGCGCAACGTTTTTCCAGCGGACGGGTGTGCGCAGCCCTGCTCCGCAAAAGCGCCGGCGATTCTCCGGTCGGGCGGTCTTTTCGCTGACTGGCAACGGCCGGCGTCGTTGTACAATCTGTTTTTCGGCGGCGGTGCACGGTTGGACCGGCCGAGAGCATCGCAACCCGTGGGAAACCTTGTCAAGCGTGGGGTCGGGCCCATCAGGCATGTCACGTAGTCGCGCGGTATTGGGGCACATACAGCGGCCGGAGCCGCCAGGCACGGATGCGGTGCCGTTGCTGGGCATTCCGCCGGTGGTGGCGCGCTTCCCGGGGATCGACGGCCTGGGAGAGGGCTGCCGCATCGCCCCCAGTGTGAGCGTCTACCGGGGTCATGGCGCCGTGCACGGGCGGGGGATCCGGCTGGGGCGTGGGGTACAGCTCTTCGAAGGCGTACGGTTGGTGATCGGGGAGCTCGAAGACAACCGCCGGGCGGATCTCTACATCGGGGATCGGAGCATCGTGAACGTGTACGGCTACCTCTCGGGAGAAGGGGGGTTGCATATCGGGGAGAAGGTGCTCGTCGGTCCGCATTGCCGGATCCTGTCCGCGGGACACGAGATCGACGACGGGAGCGAGGCGGTCATGGATGCCGGGCTGACCTATGGTCCCGTGCGCATCGGGGACGGCGTGTGGCTCGGAGCGGGGGTGACGGTCCTGCCCGGCGTGAACATCGGCAAGGGGGCCGTGGTGGGGGCGGGGAGTCTCGTCACCCGTGACATCCCGGATTTCGCGGTCGCGGTGGGGGCGCCGGCGCGGGTCCGGCGGTTCCGGCGTGGGTTCGGACCGTCGCAGCCGGAACCAGATCCCTCGAGGTGGCGACGCTGGTTTCATCTCTGGCGCTAGAATCCCCTTTCCCAGCCGCCGGGCGCGGCGAATGGACGGCGGGACAGGCCCGATACGGAGAACCACAGTGCTCGGGCCCGCCAGCCGGGCTCATCGGATCGAACATGCCCTTCGAATTCCTGAAACATCGTCAGTATCTGGCCAGGCCCCGGCGGATCGTGGAGCCGGTCTCCTGGGTCGGGCACATTCCGTTCGCCTTTCTCCTGATGGAGGTGCTGCGCCCCCGCGTGGTGGTGGAGTTGGGCGTGCACAGCGGCAATTCGTTCAATGCATTCTGCCAAGCCGTGGACGAGCTGGCCCTGGAGACCACGTGTCACGGCGTGGACACCTGGGCCGGCGACGAGCACGCCGGAACTTACGAGGAGGCGGTCTACCAGGAGCTGCGCGCGCACCAGGAGGCGCATTATGCGCGCTTCGCCCAGCTCATGCGCATGACCTTCGACGAGGCGCAGGCCTGCTTCGCCGAAGGATCCGTGGATCTGCTGCACATCGACGGATTGCACACCTACGAGGCCGTGCGGCACGACTTCGAGCATTGGCGGGACAAACTGAGTCCGCAGGCGGTGGTCCTGTTCCACGATACCCGTGTGCGTGAGCGCGGCTTCGGCGTTTGGCGGCTCTGGGAGGAGATCGCCGAGCGCCATCCGTCGTACAACTTCCGCCACAGTCATGGGCTGGGGGTTCTGTTGGTGGGTGAGGGGGTCCCGGAGCCGGTGCAGGCCCTGGTCGAGGCGCTGAACCGGGAGGAGAGCCTTCCGGCGCTCCTGGCCCGTCTCGGTGACTGCATCTTGGAGGACCATCGCCACAGGGAGCGGATCGCCGAGTTGGAACGCGCCCTTTCCGGGCAGCGCGCCCTGGCGGAGGCCCGCCTCGGTGAAGCCCGCGAACTGGCCGTGCGGCTCGACGAGGTGAACCGCAAGTATGGGGAGTGCTGCCGCCAGCATGGCCGACTCGCCGAGACCCTGCGCAAGGAGACCGAACGTCGTCAGTATCTCGCCGGCCGGCTCGATGAGCTGCGTTCCGCACTGGAGCATGCCCGCGGCGAGGCCGCCGGCCTGCGCGAGGCGAACCGCGAGCTGGAAAAGCGCCTCGCCATGCGGGAGGGCCAGCTCGAGGAGATCTTCGCTTCCCGGGTCTGGCGGCTCACGGCCCCTCTGCGGCGCGGCAAGGGGTCGAATGAGACCGGTGCCTGAGTTGCCGTTCGCGCCGTCCCACCCCGACCACGGCCACCCGCGGTGTGCTCCATGAGCGTGCTGCCGCGCCGCAACCTCGACCTGCTGTGGTTGTGGGTCCGTCGGGAGTGGCGGGTGCGTTATGCCGGCTCCGTGCTGGGGCGGCTGTGGTCGGCACTGTCGCCCCTGCTCACCATTGCACTGTACTACGTGGTGTTCTCCTCGATTCTGCGGGTGCGTATCCCGGAGATCGCGGTGCCGGGCGGTTTTCTGTACTACCTGCTCAGCGCCCTGGTCCCGTGGTTGTTCTTCACCGAGGCGGTGTCCCGCGCCGCCGGCAGCGTCCTGGCGCAGGAGCGGTTCCTCTCGCGGAATCCGTTTCCGCCCGAGATCCTGCCGTGGGCGGCGGTGCTGGCGAGCACGCCCACGCTGCTGGTCGCCCTGTCCCTGGTCCTGGCACTGGTGGCCGTCGTCTTTTCCCCGTCGTGGTGGTGGCTGCTCTTGCCGGGGCTGATGGTGCTTCACGTCGCCTGGGCGGGCACCATCGGGGCGGTGCTGTCGGTGGTCGCCCTGCACCTGCGAGACACCCTGCAGGTGCTCCCCAATCTGCTGCAGTTCCTGTTCTTCGCCAGCCCGGTGATCTACTCCAGATCCATCCTGCCGCCGAAATACCAGTGGTTGGTCCTGCTCAACCCCGTCTCCTCCATGGCGGAGGCCTATCACTTTCTGATTCTCGGATTCCCGGCCCGCTGGGACTGGGTGCTGGGTCTGGCGGGGTGGAGCGTGGTGATCCTGGGCGGGGGAGCGTGGTTCTATCTGCGCCTGCGCGCCACCATCGCGGACCGGTACTGATCGCATGCGCGTGATCGAGCTGAACGGTGTGTGGAAGGGATACCGGCTGTATCGGCGTCCGGCCGACCGGCTGCGGGAGCTCTTCGTGCGCCGGCCGTTGCACGAGACGGTGTGGGCGCTGACCGACGTGTCCATGGCCGTCGAGGAGGGCGAGACCTTTGGCATCGTGGGCGAGAACGGCGCCGGCAAGAGCACACTGCTCAAGGTGATCGCGGGCACCGCCAATCCGTCGCGGGGCGAGTGTCGCGTGCAGGGCCGCGCCTCGGCGCTGCTCGAGCTGGGCGGCGCATTCCACCCGGAGCTGAGCGGGCGTGAGAACGTGGTGATGATGGCCGCGGTGCATGGCGTGCCCAGGGAGGATTACGGAGCCTATCTGCGGGCGGTGCAGGCGTTCTCCGAACTCGACGACGCCACCCTGGACCGGCCCGTGAAGACCTATTCTTCGGGGATGGGCGTGCGGCTCGCCTATTCCTGTGTCACCGCGGTGGAGCCGCAGATCCTGGTGGTCGACGAGGCGCTCTCGGTGGGGGACCTGCATTTCCAGAAGAAGAGCCTGGATCGCATGCGCCAATTCGCCGAGCGGGGGGTGACCATCGTGTTCTGTTCCCACAATCTCTACCAGGTCAAGAGCCTGTGTCAGCGCGCCGCATGGATCCACCAGGGGAGAATCCGGGTGATGGGTCCCGCCGAGACGGTGATCACCCACTACGAGGCGTATCAGCTCGAGCGCTCCGGGGCGGGCGCCGAGGGCGGAGTCGTCCGCGGTCGGCGCCCGCGGCAGGGCGATGCGGTTCCCCCGGTCCGGATCGGGGAGGTCTCCCTGCGTGGGCCCGACGGGGCGGTTCGCGAGGAGTTCCACAGCTTCGAGCCGCTCCACGTCCAGGTGGAGCTGGAGGCCCTCCAGCCGGGAGTGCCTTTCCACGTGGGCGTTGCGATCCTGCGCGGAGCCCGCGAGAACGTGTTCGGAACCAGCTCCCATTTCGAAGGCGGGCCCGGCCCGTTCCGTTCCGGCGACTGTCGGCGCGTGACCCTGCGGATCCCGGAGCTCCATCTGCTGTCCGGCAAATATCGGCTCAGCGTGTACGTCCTGGACGACACGGGATTGCATGTCTACGACCTGGCCGAGGACATCCTGCCCTTCACGGTGTACAACCGACGCCAGGAGTTCGGAATCGCGTACATGCCGTATGCCTGGAGTGTGGAATGAATGGCCGCCCGACGTGTCGCGTCGAACCTGGGACGGGGCGCTGATCCCCCGGTGTCGGGGGCGGTCGGTAGCGTGTTGGATGGCGGTCGCTCGGGAGTGGAGACGAAGGGGAGCCGGTCGACATGATGCGCATGTTGCTGAAAAGATACGGTCCTTTGGTGTCCACCCTGGCCGTCACCCTGGTCGCGGTATTGGGCTCGGTGATGGTCAAGGCGGTCCTCCTGGTTGGGTTCAAAGGCCGGGTCGATGCGCTGGGCATCGCCATGGCGGCCATCGTGCCGGTGTTGGTGGCCACCCCGCTGGCGGCCTATCTGGTCGGAACCATCATGCGCCTGGAGCGCGCCGAGGAGCGCCTGCGGCGGTTGGCTACGGTGGATGATTTGACGCAGGTCTTCAATCGCGGTCATTTCATGGGGCTGGCGGCGGACGAGGTGGCCCGGGCCCGACGCCATCAAATCCCCTTGTCGATTCTGATGCTCGATGTGGACCGCTTCAAGGCGATCAACGACACCCATGGGCACCTGACCGGCGATCGGGTATTGCAGGCCCTGGCGTGCTGCTGTGCGCGCCAGATCCGACACCATGACGTCCTGGCCCGTTTCGGAGGGGAGGAGTTCGTGTTCCTGCTGCCCCAGACGGGCGCGGCGGAGGCGGCCGTCCTGGCCGAGCGGGTCCGCGCCGCCGTGGAGCGGGATCGGGTGGCCTGCGGGGGCGCGCCGGTAAGCTTCACGGTGAGTATCGGCGTGGCGGCCATGAACGATTGGAGCATGACCTTGGACGAGGTGATTCGAGCGGCCGACCAGGCCCTCTATGCGGCCAAGGCGCGCGGTCGGAACCAAGTGGTCCTGGCGCCGGTCTGAGAGGTCGAACTCGGCGCCGCGCGAGGCGCATCTCCGGGGCGGCGGCCGCGGCTTGAAACGGCGTTTTTGCGTCGCTATAACTTTCGCGCCGTCCAGCGGGAGGTGCGTCCGAGCGGCGCATCCGTCGCGACCGCGAGCCGGTCTCGCCGGCGCGGTTCTTTCCACGTCTGATCCACCATACCGGGGTTTGGGGCGAGCATGATCGAAGCCGACAAACTCACGCGCGCCTATGGCGCGTTCAAGGCCGTGGACGAGGTCTCGTTCCGTATCGGCCAGGGGGAGGTGGTGGGGCTGCTCGGTCACAACGGGGCGGGTAAGTCCACCATCATGCGCATGCTGACCGGTTTTCTGGAGCCCTCGTCGGGTCACATCCGGGTCGACGGGCTGGACATGGCCGAGGCGCTTGCGGCCGTGCAGGCCCGGATGGGCTATCTGCCGGAGAACTGCCCGCTCTGGCCCGAGATGACGGTGATCGATTTCCTGGACTATCAGGCGGCGCTGCATGGCCTGGCACCACAGGCCCGCGCCCGCGCCATCCACCGCGCCTTGGAGCGGACCCGGCTCTCGGATCGGGCCGCGCAGCCCATCGGCACCTTGTCCCACGGCTACCGTCAGCGGGTGGGCGTGGCCCAGGCGATCCTGCATGGCCCCAAGGTGCTCATTCTGGACGAGCCGACCAACGGCCTGGACCCCGGACAGATCCATCACATGCGGGCGCTGATCCGCGAACTGGCCCGAGAGGCCACGGTGATCCTGTCCACGCACATCCTGCAGGAGGTGGAGGCGGTCTGCGACCGGGTGATCATCCTGCGCGCCGGGCGCGTGGCGGTGGATGCCCGGCTCGATGCGCTGGCCACCTCGGACCGGCTGTTCGTCGAGGTCGGCGACGAGCCCGCGCAGGCCGTGGAAGTCCTGCGGGCGATCCCCGGCCTGGGCTCGGTGGAGCCGCTGGGTGGGGAGGGCCATCGGCGCCGGTTGCTGTTGCACGTGATCGAAGGCAGCCCCGAGGCGGCGGCGCCGGAGGTGGCGCGCCGGCTCACCGAGGCCGGAATTCCCATCCATCGTCTGGAGCCGGAGCGGCGCGACCTGGAACGGGTGTTTCGCGAGGTGAACGAATCGGGCCTGGACGAGGCCGGGGAGGTGGCGGGCCATGCGTGAACTGTGGGACGTCGCGCGCAAGGAACTCTACGGCTTCTTCGCCTCGCCGGTGGCATGGCTGTTCCTGGGGGCCTTCCTGCTAGTCACCTTCTTCGTGTTCTTCTGGGTGGAGACCTTCTTCGCCCGCAACGTGGCGGATCTGCGTCCCTTGTTCCAGTGGATGCCGGTGCTGCTGATCTTCCTGGTCGCGGCGTTGACCATGCGTGCCTGGAGCGAGGAACGCCGGGCCGGTACCCTGGAGAACCTGCTCACGGCGCCCGTGCGCCCGGTCAAGCTCGTGTTGGGCAAGTTCGTGGGCGGCATGGCCCTGGTGGCCGTCGCCCTGGCCCTGACCCTGCCGCTGCCGGTCACGGTGGCGTTGCTCGGGCCGCTGGACTGGGGGCCGGTGATCGGGGGCTACGTGGCGGCGCTGCTGTTGGCGGCGGCCTATCTGGCCATCGGGCTGTTCGTCTCGGCGCGCACGGACAACCCCATCGTGAGCCTCATCGGCACGGTGGTGGTGGGTGGCGCGCTGTACGTGATGGGTTCGAGCTGGTTTCTGAGCTTGGTGGGGCCCGTGCTCTCGCCGTTGCTTTCGGCACTGGGGACGGGATCGCGCTTCGAGTCCATCACTCGCGGCGTTCTGGACCTGCGCGATCTCTATTATTACCTGAGCCTGGTCGGGATCTTCCTGGCCCTCAACGTCTACAGCCTGGAGCGCCTGCGCTGGGCCCCTGATGCGCGTGGTCCGCGCCACCGGCGCTGGCACGGGCTTACGGCGCTGATCGTGGCCAACTTCGCGGCGGCCAATCTGTGGCTCGCGCCGCTCGGCGGGTTGCGGGCCGATCTCACCGAAGGGCACATCTACACCCTTTCGGAGGCCACGCGGCAGGTGCTGGCCGGTCTGCGCGAACCCCTGGTGATCCATGCCTATTTCAGCCACGAGACCCACCCCTTGCTCGCCCCCCTGGTCCCTCAGCTCCACGACTTGTTGGAGGAGTATGTGGTGGCCGGCAAGGGGCGGGTGCGCCTGGAATTCGTGGATCCCGCCGAGGACCCGGAGGCCGAGCGGGAGGCCGGCGAGCGGTTCGGGGTGCGACCCGTGGCCTTTCAGACGGCGAGCAAGTACCAGACAGCGCTGGTCAACGCCTATTTCGACATCGTGGTCCAGTACGGGGACGAGTACGAACGGCTGGGCTACCGCGACCTCATCGAGATCAAGGTCCAGTCGGAGACGGATCTCGAAGTGCGCCTGCGCAACCCGGAGTACGACATCACGCGGGCCATCCGCAAGGTGGTGCAGGCCTGGCGGGGGGGTGGTGACGTATTCGCCGAGCTGCAAGAGCCGGTCACCCTCCATTTGTTCGTGTCACCCCCCCAGCGTCTGCCCGAGGAACTCCGGCCGGCCCGGGAGGCGCTGGTGGAGGCGGGCAAGGCCCTGGCCGGACGCAGCGCCGGGCACCTGAAGCTGGACGTGGTGGACCCCGATGCGCGGGGTTCCACGTTTGTGCGGGAGCTGGCCGAACGCTACGGGTTGCAGCCTTTGGTGCTGGGGCTGCTCGACCCCAACCCGTTCTGGCTCTATGCCGTGCTCGAGTCGGGGGACCGGTTCGTCCTCGTGAGTCTGCCCAAGGAACTCGAACAGGAGCCGCTGGAAAAGGCCATCCTCGCCGGCGTGAAGCGTTTCGTACCTGGTGTGTTGCGCACCATCGCGGTGGTGGCGCCGCCGGGTGGAATGCACGCGGGGCGCAGCTACACGCTGCTGGAGGACGTGCTGCGTGAGAACGCCGCCGTGCGCCAGACGACCCTGGACGATGGAACGGTGCCGGAGGGGGTGGACCTGCTGTTGGTCCTCGATCCGCACGGCCTCAAGGAGAAGCAGGTCTTCGCCATCGACCAGTTCCTGATGGAAGGCGGCACGGTCGTGGCGGCCGCCAATCCGGTGGAAGTGAATCTCTCCGGCGGGGCCATCAGCGCCTCGGTCTCGCCCACCGGCCTCGAAGACTGGCTGAAGCACCAGGGCGTGACCCTGGGCAAGGCGTTGGTAATGGATCCCCAAAATCTGCCGTTTCCGATTCCGGTCACCCGGTTCGTGGGCGGCTTCGCCATCCAGGAAATCCAGGCCTTGCCGTACCCCTACTTCATCGACGTGCGCGGCGCGGGACTCGGAGAGCACGTGGCGGTGGCGGGTCTGGAGCAGGTCACGGTCACCTGGGCCTCGCCGTTGTCGGTACAGCCGCCGCAGGGCGTGCGGGCCGAGACGCTGTTGCGCAGTTCGCCGGAAAGCTGGGTGTCGGAGTCGGTGCGGGTTCAGCCGGATTTCACCGCCTACCCGAAGACCGGGTTCGCCTCCGGCGAGCCGTCCGGCCCGCAGATCCTCGCCGTGGCGCTGACCGGACGTTTCAGCTCTTGGTTCAAGGGCAAGGCCTCGCCATTGGCTCCAGACGAGAAAAAAACCACGAGCAAGGCCCTGGATCCCGGTGAGTCGGATGCCGGGAAGCCCGAGGCCGGGGGTGAAACCGGCCACGAAAAGCGCTCCCAGGGCGAGACCACCCGGCAGGAGGAGGCTCCGGAGCCCAGGCCGCACCCGGTGATCGAGTCGTCGCCGAACCACGCGCGGCTGGTGGTCATCGGGTCTGGAACCTTCGTCTCCGACACAGTGCTGGATCTGGCCACCCAGGCCCTCGGGACACGCTATCTCAAGCCGGTGGATCTGGTGCAGAACCTGGTGGACTGGGCGTTGGAGGATCCAGCCCTGCTCGCGTTGCGGGGCCGGGGGCAGTACTCGCGGCTGCTGAGGCCATTGGATGCCGGCGAGCGGGCCTTCTGGGAGTATCTGAACTACGCCTTGGCGCTCCTCGGCCTTGGGATCGTGTACCTGGCCTACCGGGCGATGCGCGAGCGCCGCCGCCGCTGGTACCGGCAGATCATGGCGATGGAGTGATCGATGATGGCGCGTTGGATCCGTATTCTGGCTATCGTTCTGGGACTCCAGGTGTTGCTCGCGGGTCTGCTCTGGTGGGGCGCCCGCACCCCACAAGAGCCGGGTGGTGAGGCCCGATTCGTGGACTGGTCACCAGAGCAGGTCACCGCGCTCACCATCGAGGGCCCCGAAGGCCGGTCCTCCGTCACCCTGGAACGCCGTGGTGGGGACTGGGTGATCGCCCGGCTGGACGATCTGCCCGCCGCCGGAGCACGGATCGAGGATCTCTTGCGGCGACTGCACGAGGCGCGCGTGGGGGCGGCCGTCGGCACCACCGCCTCGGCGCTGAAGCGCTTCCGGGTGGCCGACCAGGCCTATGAACGCCGTCTCACCCTGCGCGGGCCCGGAAACGCCACGCAGGTGCTGTACGTGGGCGAGTCGGCCGGGCCGGGCCGGGTGTACGCTCGCGTCGCCGGGCGAGACACGGCGCATGAACTGGGCGTGCGCCGCTACGAAATCGGGGATACCGTGGCCGACTGGGCGGACAAGTCTCTGCTGCAAGTGGACGCGGGGCAGATCGAACGGGTGTCCATCGGCGAGGACGTGCAGCTGGTCCACACGGACAAGGGATGGGGCCTGGCCGGCTCGGCGCAGAGCAAACCGATCGACCAGAAAGCGGCCCAACGCCTGATCGATCGGCTCGCCCGGATCTCGTTCAACGACGTGCTGCCCGCCTCCGAGGCCCACAAGGGCGAGTCGCTGGTCACCGTTCGCATCGAACGCAAACAGGGCAAGCCCGTCGTCTATCGCATCTACACCCGCGCGGACGAGAACAAAGGGGCGCCCGAATACCTCCTGCGGATCGAAGGCAAGCCGTGGTGGTTCGTGGTGCCGGGTTATGCCGTGGCGGCGCTCGTCGACGCCGACCGGGACAAGCTCCTCGGCGAGCCGCAAGCCCAA
The DNA here is from genome assembly GCA_026984215.1 of Gammaproteobacteria bacterium. Taxonomy (GTDB): domain Bacteria; phylum Pseudomonadota; class Gammaproteobacteria; order JAJDOJ01; family JAJDOJ01; genus JALVEU01. The sequence continues at coordinate 49,929 of JALSSO010000069.1, forward strand.
GGGAATGCAGGAGAGAAGGCCGGGGAGAAGGCCGGGAGCGAGCCGGGCGTTGGCGAGTCACCGTAGGCGGATCGCGGCACGCCGGCGGCACGCACGGGGTCCCCGCGTGGGTGGACCGGCCGCGGGGCGGGCTGCACCGAGCTCACTGTTTCGGCTTGCCGTCCGTGTCCTCGCCGTGGATTTTCGTGCCGGCGGTCGCATGGCGGATGAGCCCATGGGCCATGCCGAGTCCCCGGAAGGCCAGCAGCAGCCCCCGCTCGAACACCGGCTGTAGAAAACGGCGGGCCTCGCTGCTCCACAGCCAGGGAATCATGCTGGCCAACGCCTGCCGGTAGTCGCCGTGCTCCACCGCCCCCAGCAGGGGACCGATGTCCAGACCGGGGTCGGTGTCGTGCAGGCGCGCCTTGGCCTGCTCCACGTCGAGGCCGTGATCCACGTAGTGGCCCTGGGCCACGGCGCGGAACCGGGCCCGCGCCTGTTGGGGGCTCAGCGCTTCAGCCATTGGGCGGCGAAGGCGGCGAGGGCGGCCGGGACCAGCATGGCCAGACCCGTGAACAGGCCGGCCGCCGGCGTGCCCACCCGCGGCTCGAGGAACTGATACAGCGACCAGAGCATCAGCAGCAGGGCACCGAGCAGCAGGGCCGCGGCCACTCCGATCAGGGCGAGCACAGCCCCCGTACGGGTCACCGAGTGGCGCAACAGGCGCCCCTCGGCCTCCAGCAAGTCGAGCAGTGCGATGATGAAGTCGGACAGGGTCGTCCGCGTCACCGGCCTCCGCCTCTGCCGAGCAACGCCGCCAGGATGAAGCCGGTGCCGAAGGCGATGGCCAGACCCGCCAGCGGATGCGACTGGACCTTCTCCACCACCTGCTCCACCGTCTCCTCGCCCTGCGCCTTGGCCCGCTGGAGCTGTTCCTTGAAAGGGAGCTCCTCGGCAGCCTCCCGCACGCTGTCGCGCACCTGTGCGCCGAGGCGGTCGGCCAATCGAGCCAAGTCGGCGCGCAACGCATCGAGGTCGGCGCGCAGCGCTTCGACTTCGCTTTGCGCTTCCCCGGCGGGTTGCTCCTCGGACTGGGGACCGCCGGCGTTCCCTTGTTGTCGTTCTGCTGCCATGATTCACCTCCACGAAATATTGAGCACGCCACGAGTATAGGGCCTGACATGGGCGGCACAATGGGTCAGGATCAAGCCCGCGTCATTGCCGTGGTGGTGGCGTACCGGCCGGATTTCAAGCGCCTGGCCGCCGTGCTCGAGTCCATCGCGGGCCAGGTGGCGGGGATCGTCCTGGTGAACAATGGAACCGAGGAGTTGCGCCCGGTGGCTCGGGCCGTCGGCGCCGTCGTCCAGGAGCTCGGGTGCAACCGTGGGCTGGCCGCGGGCCTGAATGCCGGGATCGCGCGGGCCCGGCGGCTCGGCGCCTCGCACGTGTTGCTCCTGGACCAGGACAGCGTTCCGGCTGCGGACTTGGTACTGCGGCTCCTCGGGGCGTTGACGGCCGCCGCCGGAGCCCGCCCGCCCCCGGCCGCCGCCGGACCCCTGTTCGTGGAGGCGCGCACGGGCCGGCCGGCCTTTTTCGTCCGCTTCGGGCGTCTGGGGCTGCGCCGGCTGCGCTGCACCGGTGACGAGACGGTGTCCTGTGGGTTCCTCATCACCTCGGGTTCGCTGATTCCCGTGGAGGTGCTCGATCGCGTGGGACCCATGGACGAGTCGCTGTTCATCGAACACGTGGATACCGATTGGCACCTGCGGGCGCGGGCGGCCGGATACCGCGCGCTGGGTGTGTGCGCGGCCCGCCTGAGCCACCAGCGGGGAGCGGCCACGGTGCGGTTCGCGGGCCTGGATCTGCCCCGCCACATCCCCTTGCGCCACTACTATCTGCTACGCAACAGCCTGTGGCTGTATCGCAGGCCCTATGCGCCATGGCGCTGGATCCTGGCCGACGTGGTGCGCAACTTGGCGTGGATGGCGGCCGTGCTGCTCACCCATGGCGACCGTGGCGCGCACCTGCGGGCCATGGCGCGCGGTATTCGGGACGGTCTGGGGACGCCGCCTCCGCCGCCCGTTGCAAGGCCCTGAGCCGGCGGGCCGTCAGGACCAGTACTGTTCGGTACTGATCTGGCCGGGGTCGCGGCGCTTGTTGCGCTTGAAGCCCCGGGCCTCGAGCACGGCGGTGGTGTCCTGCACCATGCCGGGATTGCCGCAGATCATCACGTGGGTCCTGTGCGGGTCGAAGGGAATGCCGCCGCGGGCCTCGAGGCTGCCGTTCTCGATGGCGGCGGGGATACGGCCGGGCAGGGCGAAATCGGTCTTTTGGCGGCTGACGAACGGGACGTAGACGAACTGTTCGGGGTGGGCGTCGCGGATCCGGTCGATGGTCTCGCGATAGGTCAGCTCCGGGACCGTGCGCACCGCGTGCACCAGCCCCACCTTGCGGAAACGCGCCCAGGGTTCCTGGGTCTTGGCGATGGACAGGAACGGGCCGATGGCGGTGCCGGTGGACAGCATCCAGAGGAATTCCGGCTCGTCCGGAATCTCGTCCAGGGTGAGAAAGCCGGCGCCCTTGGCGGCCACCCAGACCTTGTCGCCTGGCCGAAGCGCCGCCAGGCGCGGGGACAGCGGCCCTTCGGGCACGACGATGGAATAGAATTCCAGGGGCCGCTCGTCCGGCGCGTTGACGAAGGAGTAGGGCCGGGCGACGCGCTGCCCGTCGATGTCCAGGGCCAGCCGACCGAATTGCCCGGCCTTGAAGCCCAGGATGTCCGCATCCACCTTGAGCGAGTAGAGGCGGTCCGTCCAGTGATGATTGTCCACCACCGTGCCTTCGACCCAGCGTTGCATGCGCCTGCTCCGGTTGCCGCGAGGGGTAGCGCGTTATCGCCCATCGGAACCGGGAATTCAACCCGGTGGGAAACGCGGATTCGGCGCTCAGGAGGAGCTGCGGCATGAGCGCGTTGCTGCTGGATTTGGACGGTGTGCTCTATGTGGGAGACGAGCCGGTTGCGGGGGCCGCCGAGGCGGTGGCCTGGATCCGGCGACGCGGTATTGCGCATCTGTTCCTCACGAACACGACCTCGCGCCCGCGCGAGGCGCTGGTGGACAAGCTCGGGCGGATGGGGATCGCCGTGGCCGCCGAAGACATCCTGACACCCCCCGTGGCGGCGGTGCAGTGGTTGCGAAGCCACGCCCACGGACCCGTGGCCCTGTTCGTGCCGGAGGCGACCCGCGCCGAGTTCGCCGGGCTCGATCTCCTACCCGCACAGGCCCAGTCCGGGGCCGCCGCGGTGGTGATCGGCGATCTGGGTGAGGGTTGGGATTTCCCAACCTTGAACCGGGCCTTCCGGCTGCTCATGGCCGATCCCCGCCCGCCCCTGGTGGCCCTGGGTATGACCCGCTACTGGCGGGCTCCGGACGGTCTGCGTCTGGACGTGGGGGCCTTCGCCCATGCCCTGTCCTACGCGGCGGGCGTGGATCCCGTCGTGCTCGGCAAGCCGGCGGAACCGTTTTTCCGGGTGGCCCTGGATCGTTTGGGGGTGTCCGCGGGGGAAACCTGGATGATCGGCGACGACATCCGGGGTGACGTGCAGGGCGCCCAGCGTGCTGGCCTGCGCGGCGCGCTGGTGCGCACCGGCAAGTTCCAGCCCTCGGATCTGAATTCCGGGATCCGGCCGGACGCCGTGCTCGACTCCATCGCCGACCTGCCGCGCTGGTGGGAGCGGGTCGGATGAACGAGCAGATCCATCCGACGGCCATCGTCGATCCCGCCGCCCGCATTGGGCCGGGGACCCGGATCGGGCCCTACTGTGTCCTGGAGGGTCCCGTGGAGATCGGTCCCGGCAACGAGATCCTGGCCCATAGCGTGATCCTGGGTCGGGTGCGGATCGGCGCCGGCAACCACATCGGCCCACACGCCTGCATCGGCACGCCGCCGCAGAGCATCGGCGCCCATGCGCAGGACACCGGGGTGGTGATCGGAGACCGCAACGTGATCCGGGAGTTCGCCACCATCCACCGCGCCCTCGACCCCGAACGACCCACGCGCATCGGCGATGGCAACTTCATCATGTCCGGCGGCCATGTGGCCCACGACTGTGTGGTGGGTGACCATTGCGTGCTCACCAACGGGGCCTTCGTCTCCGGGCACTGCCAGATCGGGGACCGCGTGAACATCTCCTCTCCCGTGGGCGTGCACCAGTTCGTGCGCATCGGCCGGTTGGCGATCCTGAGCGCCGGCGCCCAAGTGGGCATGGACGTGCCGCCCTTCATGCTGGTGGAAGGGCGCAACACCGTGCGGGGTCTGAATCGGGTGGGCATGCAGCGGGCGGGCATCGGCCCGGAGGCGCGCCGGCAGATCAAGCACGTCTACCGCGTGTTGTATCGCTCGGGTCTCCCGCTCGATCAGGCGTTGGATGCGCTGGAGGGGGAGGATCTGCTGCCCGAGCCGCGCGAGATCGTGGCTTTTTGCCGCGCGCCCAGCCGGCGCGGCATCATGCCGGGGCCGCGCGCGGCGGCAGCGGCGGAAAAGCCATGAGGCACGCTGCTCCCGGCCGCTCGGGCTCAATAAGTCTCCAGGGTATTGTCGGCACCCGTGTCGCGGGCGATGGTGATCCCCGAACTGGAAGGAACGCGGATGAGATTGTTGAAGCCCGTCAGTTCCAGGGTCTCGACCTGCGTGCCCCTTCCCACCGTGACCGTGTTGCGGTCACCGCTGACCAGGAGCTTGCGCACGTCGTTGTCATCGCCCACCGTCAGCACGTTGTCCGCGCCCGAGACCGTGAGATCGTAGCGGTCGCTGCGGTCGATCGTCTGGGTCGCGCCGGTACTGGAGACGATGACCTGCGCCACCGTTTCGGTGTCACTCGTGTTCCCGCCGCGCGCGCTGGACGGGAGGAAGCTGTCGAAGAACGAGCCGCCGCCAAGGAGGTCTGCTTTGCCCACGGTGCCCCCGGGCAACAGGCCGTTCGTGCCCAGCTTTCCGCCGAAGAAGCCGTTTTCGAAGGGATTCTGGACCGTCTGGCCGTCCTCGGCGCAGCCGACCAGGACCAGGGTGGCAGTGAGCAGGAGTAGAATACGGTGCCCCATGGCGGCCCTCCCGGGGATGTGGTGCCCGATTGGATCGGCAGTATAGCGCGGTGGCCGTGCCGCCGCGGCCCATCATCGGGGCACCTCGCGCACGTCGCGTTGCGGAGGCGTCGGGATCCCCTCGCCAAGCGTGGCGTGGTGTGACAGAGTAACTTCCTGCTTCCTGGCTCATCCGCGCATTCATGCAATCCCTCTCCTGGTACTGGAATCGCTTGCGGCGCATGTCCGTCGCCGAGATCGGTCACCGCATCGGACGCAAAGCGCTCGGTGTGGCGTGGCGTGTGGGGGCGGGCACGGCCGCCCGGCCGCCCGACCCCGACCTCGGGCGGGCGGCCCCACAGTGGCTTCCCGAACCGCCGGCACTCGACCCCGAGCCGTACGTCCGGGCTGCGCGGGATATCGCGCGGGGCCGCATGCGCGTGTTCGCGCTCGAGGCGGCGGAGCTGGGCGATCCACCCCGCTGGAACCGGGACCCGCGCACCGGCACCGATGCCCCCATGGAGTTCGGTCTGTGGCTCGACTACCGCGACGAGCGGCGGGTCGGTGACATCAAGTATCTCTGGGAGCCCAACCGTCACCTGCAGCTGGTCACCCTCGCACAAGCCTGCCGCCTGACCGGCCAACGGGCATTTGCGCACGCCTTTCGCCGCCATTTGGATGCGTGGTTCGAGCAATGCCCCTATCTGCGCGGGCCCAACTGGGCCAGCGCCCTGGAAGCCGGGATCCGGCTCATCAACTGGTCACTGGCATGGCAATGGCTTGGCGGGCCGGAATCGGAGGTGTTCGAAGGTGTCGAGGGCGTCGGGTTTCGTTCCCGGTGGTTACGTTCGATTTACCAGCACGCTCATTTCGTTGCCCATTACTTTTCCGCCCACTCCTCCGCGAACAATCACCTCATCGGAGAAGCCGCGGGGCTTTTCGTGGCGGCCAGGACCTGGCCGTACTGGCCCGACATGGAGTCGTGGTCCATTCGGGCCCAGCGGACCCTGGAGCGGGAAACGCTCCTGCAGAACGCCCCCGACGGCGTCAATCGGGAACAGGCCGTCTCTTACCAACAGTTCGTGTTCGACTTTCTCCTGCTGGCCTGGCTCTGCGGACGGGGAACCGGGCGCGAGTTCGGCCGCGAGTATGTCCAGCGGCTGGAGGCCATGCTGGAGTTCGTGGCCTCGATCATGGATGTCGGTGGCCACGTTCCCATGATCGGCGATGCCGACGACGGCTATGCGGTTTGGCTCTCGCGGGAGGCGTCCTTTTGTCCTTTCCGCTCGATTCTGGCAACCGGCGCAGTGCTCTTTGAACGGCCGGAGTTCGCAGCCAAGGCCGCGGCCGTCGATCACAAGACCCTGTGGCTGCTCGGGCAGGCCGCCGAGAACACCTTTTCGGCCGTGCGCGCGGACTTCCATGGCGGCCTTCCGGTGCGCCGTGAATTCCCAGAAGGGGGGTATTACATCCTGGGGTCGGACTTCGAAACGCCGCGCGAAGTGCGGATGCTCGTGGACGCCGGGCCCCTGGGCTACTTGAGCATCGCGGCCCATGGCCACGCCGACGCCCTGGCCTTGGTGTTGTCGGTGGGCGGGCGCGAGATCCTGGTCGACCCCGGCACGTATGTCTACCACACCCGGCGCCGGTGGCGGGACTGGTTCCGGAGCACGGCGGCCCACAACACCGTCCGGGTGGACGGAGAAGACCAGTCGGTGATCGGAGGCGGTTTTCTGTGGATGCGCCACGCGCGGGCCTGGTGCGAGCGATGGAAGGACAACGGGGTGGAACAATCGTTTCTGGGTTGCCACGACGGCTACCGCCGACTTCCGGGTTCTGTGATCCATTGCCGGGCGGTGCGATACCGCACACGGGACAATGCATTTCACATCGAGGACCGGCTCCGCGGTCAAGGGCGGCACGTCGTGGAGCGCAACTGGCATTTTTCCGAGCAGTGTCACGTATCGGTCGCGGAAAACGGCCTCGTCGTCGCCCGGTCGGGGATCGTCGAGGTTCGCTTGAGCCCCGCCGAACCGGTGCGGGTCCAACGCCTCGAGGGCTCCGAGGATCCACCAGGGGGATGGGTTTCACGCCAATTCGACCGGCGTGTGCCCGCGACCACCGTGGTCTGGAGCAGCCATGTGCAGGCTGACGCAGTGCTGCGCGCCCGGATGGAAATTTCGATTCTGAATTTCCAGAGGCGTGCGAATTCGTAAAGCTGTAGGCATAGGTGGACATGAAAATCAGCATCTTCGGCTTGGGCTACGTGGGGGCTGTTTCCGCGGCTTGCCTAGCCAGCGACGGCCATGAGGTGGTGGGCGTGGATCCCAACCGCGTCAAGACCGATCTCATCAACGCGGGCAAGGCGCCGATCATCGAGCACGGCTTGGGGCCGCTCATCGAGCGGGGCGTGGCCGAGGGAAGACTACGGGCCACCGAGCATGCCCATAAGGCGGTGGCCGAGACCGATATCTCACTGGTCTGTGTAGGCACGCCGAGCAACTGGAACGGAAGCCTGGATCTGCGCTACGTGCGCAAGGTCTGCGAGGAAATCGGGGAGGCGCTTCGCGACAAGGTCGGATTCCATACGGTGGTTCTGCGCTCGACGATGCTGCCTGGCTCCATGCGTGAGTTGGTCATCCCGACCTTGGAAGCGTACTCCGGAAAAAAAGCGGGTGAAGAATTCGGGGTCTGTAACAATCCCGAGTTCCTACGGGAGGGAACCGCCGTCCACGATTATTATCATCCCCCCAAGACGGTCATCGGGGAGACTGACCGGGTGGCGGGGGACAAGCTGGCCGAGCTCTATGCGGGGATCGATGCGCCTCTCATTCGCACCAACGTCGAAACCGCAGAGATGGTCAAATATGTGGACAACGTCTGGCACGCACTCAAGGTGGGTTTCGCCAACGAGGTAGGCAACGTTTGCAAACGACTCGGGCTGGACGGTCATGAGGTGATGGACATCTTCTGCCAGGATACCAAGCTCAACCTCTCGGCTTACTACCTCAAGCCTGGCTTTGCCTTTGGGGGCTCCTGCCTGCCCAAGGACGTGCGTGCGTTCACCTACAAGGCGCGCAGCATGGATCTGGACCTGCCTATCCTCAACGCCATCCTTCCGAGCAACGAGCACCAAGTGAAAAACGGCCTACGCTTGGTGATGGAAAAGCCAGGAAGGCGCATAGCCATTTTGGGGATGAGTTTCAAGGCGGGCACGGATGATTTGCGGGAAAGCCCGATGGTGGAACTCATCGAACGGCTTCTGGGGAAGGGCTACGAGCTGAAGATCTACGACCGAAACGTGCGCCTAGCGGCACTAACAGGCGCCAACAAGGACTTTATTCTCAATAAGATCCCGCATATTTCCCGGCTCATGGTGGAGACCATGGACGAGGCGTTGCGTGATGCCGAGACCATCGTGGTGGGTAATAGTGACCCCGAGTTCCGTGGCGTGTTCTCCGCTTTGCGTGAGGGCCAGACGATCGTGGACTTGGTGCGTATCGATCCGCAGCGCCGCAGTGACGAGCGATACGATGGCATCTGCTGGTAAACCGCGCCGCGTTCTCATCATCGTGGAGAATCTGCCCGTTCCCTTCGACCGGAGGGTTTGGCAGGAAGCGACCACCTTGCGCAAGGCGGGTTACGAAGTCTCCGTAATCTGCCCGAAAATGCGCGGGTATACACGGTCACGAGAGGTCATCGATGGCATTCACATTTATCGACATCCCCTTCCTTTCGAGGGGGCCGGTGCTCTGGGCTATGCGCTCGAGTATTCCACGGCCCTGTTCTGGGAGTTCTGGTTGGCCTGGCGGGTACTGTTCACACGGGGGTTCGATGCCATCCACGCGTGCAATCCACCCGACAACATTTTTCTGATCGGTGGGTTCTTCAAACTGTTGGGAAAGCGTTTCCTGTTCGATCATCACGACATCAATCCAGAGCTCTATGAGGCCAAATTCGGGCGGAGGGATTTGTTCTACCGCTTGATCTGTGCCTGGGAACGGTGGACTTTTCGAACGGCCGACGTCTCCATCGCCACCAATGAATCCTATCGGCGGATCGCGATCGAGCGGGGTGGGATGGATCCCGAGCGGGTTTTCGTGGTGCGCAGCGGGCCCAATCTTGAGCGGCTGAAAATTCTACCGCCGACGGGGGCGCTCAAGAAGGGGAGACGCTTCCTCGTGGGCTATGTGGGTGTCATGGGACGTCAGGAAGGGATTGATCATCTTTTGCGCGCAGTTCATTACATTGTCCACGAGCTGAAACGGCACGATGTGCACTTTGGCCTGGTGGGTGGCGGAACCGAGCTGGAGGCCATGAAAGCCTTAGCGGCCGAGCTGCACGTGGCCGAGTATGTGACATTCACCGGCCGGGTCCCGGATCATGAGATGCTTGAAATGCTCAACACGGCCGATGTATGCGTCAACCCGGATGTGGCCAATCCAATGAATGACAAGTCCACCATGAACAAAATCATGGAATATATGGCGCTGGGCAAGCCGATCGTACAGTACGACCTCACGGAGGGGCGGTTTTCCGCCCGTGAGGCTTCGTTGTATGCCACGCCCAACGATCCGGTGGACCTGGCGCACAAGATCGTAGATCTGCTCGATGATCCCGAGCGCCGGGCACGCATGGGTGCCTTCGGCCGGCGGCGTGTGGAGGAGGAACTGGAGTGGCGATATGAGGCCCCGAAATTGCTCCGGGCCTATGACGTCCTGTTCGGGGGCGCTCATACGCCACTGCCTGAAACGGCACACAAGGAAACCGCCGGGTGACGGTGGACAGTTCGATGGCGGTTGCCTCGGTGGCCGCTTGTGACCCACGTTACATTCCAGCGTTTGCAAAAGCCTTATCATGATGGTGTAGTCGGACGGCAACCGTCACCGAGGGAAGCGTTATGTCTGGGGATACCGGGATGAAGAAGAGCAGCAACGTGGTCTGGCACCAGGGGCTGGTGACGCGTGAGATGCGCGAGCGCCAGAACGGTCACAAG
>JALSSO010000070.1 GCA_026984215.1 Gammaproteobacteria bacterium
TCGGACGGCAACCGTCACCGAGGGAAGCGTTATGTCTGGGGATACCGGGATGAAGAAGAGCAGCAACGTGGTCTGGCACCAGGGGCTGGTGACGCGTGAGATGCGCGAGCGCCAGAACGGTCACAAGTCAGTGATCCTATGGTTCACGGGTCTGTCCGGTTCCGGCAAGTCCACCCTCGCCCATGCGGTGGAGAAGCGGCTCCACGAGGAGTTCAATTGCGCCACCTACGTGTTCGACGGTGACAACGTGCGCCACGGGCTGTGCTCGGATCTGGGATTCACGGAGGAGGACCGGCGCGAGAACATCCGCCGCATCGGCGAGATGGTCAAGCTGTTCCTGGATGCCGGCGTCATCTCGCTCACGGCCTTCATTTCCCCCTTCCGCCAGGACCGCCAGCGGGTGCGCGACCTGGTCGGAGAAGGCGACTTCGTCGAGATCTATTGCAAGGCCTCGCTGGAGGTTTGCGAACAGCGTGACGTCAAGGGTCTGTACAAGCGGGCGCGGGCCGGCGAGATCCCCAACTTCACGGGCATTTCCTCGCCCTACGAGGAGCCGGAGAACCCGGAGCTGGTGGTGGAGACCGGCTCGCTGCCGCTGGAGGCCTGTGTGGATCAGGTGATCGACTATCTTCAGAACCACGGCGACCTGCCGCGCCTGCGTGGACACGAGCAGCAGCGCGCCGTGGCGGCCGGCTGATCCGGCTCCCGCCTAGCGGGGCGTATAGCGGCGTTCGAGCCAGACTGCCAGGCCCTGGGCATTCAACTCCAGGTCCATGGCAAAGACGGCATGGGCCTGTTCGGGGTCCACGGTGGCCCCACAGGCCCGCAGCTCATCCAGTAGATAACGCGCCATCGGTTCCCGCAGTGCCGTGGCATCCGGGACCCCGATGTCGAGCGCCATCCGTTCCAACGCGACGATCCTGCGACCGAGGTCGCTGGACAGCGCTGCCACCTCCCTCACCATGCCGAAATGGGTGAGATACATCCGGCTCGGGGCATACCGTGCGTATCGCCGCAGTGTGCTGCGCCAGGCATCCGGGTCGAACTGGACCGGGGTGGTGGTGGGGAAGACGAACGGGCGATCGGCACAGGCGACCTCCGCGTAGGCCAGTCCGAAGGTGTCGCCCGTGAAGAATCCGCGGGAGACCGGATCCCATACGCTGTAGTGGTGCAGGGCGTGACCGGGGGTGTCCAAGAACAGGAGCCGTCGCCCACCCAGGGGCAGTTCGGTCCCGTCCGGCGCCTCCACCACCCGGTCTGCGGGTACCGGGACGATACCGCCGAACAACCGCTCGAACCGGGCATCGCCGTAGACCGCCCGGACCCCGGCTTCCAGCCTTGCCGGATCGATGAGATGCCTCGCCCCCCGCGGATGGACGACCACGCGCGCCCGGGGCAGGTGCCGCATCAACGCGCCGGCGCCACCGGCGTGATCCAGATGGACATGGGTGGGACAGACCCACTGTACCTCGTCGGGGCGGCATCCCACCCTGCGCAGGGCATCCAACAAGCGCCCGACGCTATGGGCCGTCCCCGTATCCACGAAGGCCGCCTGGGCATCATCGACGATCAGATAAGCCGCGGCCAGACCCGGACGTTGGTATCCGGTGTCGATACACCAGACCCCATGGCCGAGTTCCGTCAGCCATTCGGGCGTCCTCAGCACTGTTCCCATGGAAGCCCGTGGAAGCGCCAGCCACCCAGGGTGCTGCGGTGGTGTTCCTCGTCCAGATCGCCTTCGAAGCCCTCGTCCACGTGATAGACATTCTTGAAACCCGCTTCGATCAGGGCCTTCCCGGCCTCCTTGGAGCGTTTTCCGCTACGGCAGATGAGAATGACGGGAGCACACCCCACGTCCTGGTCGCAAATGGCGCCGCCGAGGAGCACCTTGCGTACCTCGCGTACGAAGTCGGGGTTCACGTCCCAGTCCGGTTCGTCGATCCAGGGCACGTGAACCGCCCCCTTGGGATGCCCCACGAACAGATACTCCATCGTCGAGCGAATGTCGATGAGCATGGCGCGGGGGTCGTCCTGCAAGAGTTGCCATGCTTGTCGTGGGCTGAGTGCCTGGAGCTGGACTTCTTTCATGGGGATGGCATACCTGTCCGCAGCCGAATACTTGGATTGTAGTGGTATGTGCCCACTGCTTGGTACCCATTACCAAAGGTAACGCTGCGGCGTTTCGAAACGTTACACGTTACTCAGGGTAACATGGATTCCTGGGAGGCAAGCCGGGTCCCACGACACCCGAGCATTTGTTCGCCTAAGCTGGGGATATCATACTTTTATCTTATTTTTCAAATAATTATGGTTTCATTGCCTGGTCTTGTGGTGGTCTTTTCGGCGCCAGTTCTCAAAGTTGGCACGCATTGTGCTTATAAGCTCAGTACGTATTGACGCGTATTTTTGACATTGGAGGATTCACGATGCAGCAGTTTGTTGGGGGATTACGCAGCCGTTCGATTCGCTGGGTTGGCGTGGTGGTGTTGTTGTGGAGTGGCTTGGTTCTGGTCGCCGGTCACAGCGACCGGGGCGGGTTCCGTGCGTTGCCTAAGGTGGAGCCACGGGCGCTGGTGGCGGAGCTGCGGCGGGTGTTGTTGGTGGACGTGCGCAGTGGGCAGGAGTTCGCCGTGGCGCATATTGAGGGTGCGGTGCATGTCCCGGCGGGCGAGCGGGGCTTTGCGCGCCACTTGCGTGAGGCTGTGGCACAGGCGAGAACCGAGGGGCGTTCGGTCGAACGCTTGGTGTTCTATGGCAATGCGCCGGATGCCGAGCGGCCGTGGGCTGCCGCGACCGAAGCGGCCAACCTGCACTTGGCGCCCGTGGCGGTACTGGATGCCGGGTTGTTTCAATGGGCTGAGTGTCAAGACCCGCGAGATTATATACGCGCTTTTTGAAGAGATCGGGGCGCTTGGCCTGCCATTGCTTGAGTGCCTGGATGGGAGGCACATGGCCGAGTGCCTTCTGTGGGATCTGTTGATTATAG
>JALSSO010000071.1 GCA_026984215.1 Gammaproteobacteria bacterium
CCGGGTGTCGCTGGAAGGGCGTGAGCGTGCGGTGCACCTGCGCTTCGCCCGCCGGCCCGTGTACGTCCAGGTCGATCCGGGCTTCGACCTGTTCCGGCGGCTGGACGGTTCGGAACGTCCGCCGAGCCTGGGGGCCGTGTGGGGGGCGGAACGGATCCTGGTGGTGCTGCCCTCGGCGGCCTCGCCCGAATGGAGGACCGCGTGGGAGGCCCTGGCGGAGCGCTGGCTAGCGCGCTTCCCCCAGATCGAGATCCGCCGGGACGACCAGAAAGAACCGCCGCCCCCCGGCGCGTCGCTGTGGATCATGGGTCGCGACAACCGATTGCTGGGGACCTTGGCGGCGGCGCTGGAGCGGCGCGTCGAGCGTCGCATGGAGGCCGAGGGGCTCGAGGGGGCGGCGTTCTCGGTGGCCGCCGCGGGCCGGCGAGGCGGCACGCCGATCGCCGTGCTCTGGGCGTCCCGGCCCGAGGCGCTGCCGGCCCTCACTCGAAAGCTGCCTCACTATGGCCGTTATGGCCTGGTGGCCTTCGACGGGTCGTCGGCGGCCAACCGGCTCAAGGTGCAGTGGCCTTCGGAGGGGGGCGCGCTCGATCGGGCGTTGCTTCCGGGGGCCACCGCGGCCGCCCCGCCGCCGCGGCGCCGTCTGGTGGATCTGGCCTGGCCCACTGGATCCGTCGGGGTGGCGGCGATGCCGGGTTGTCCCTCTCCGGCGCCGCACTCGGTTTCCCGCGAAGGACGGGATCCGTGACCGGGACGGGGGGCATCTGGAGGCGCGCTGTGGACCTTGGGGCCCTCCAGGCCCTCGCGCCTGGAACCGCGCTGGAATCGCTCGGCATCGAGTTCACGGAGATCGGCCCCCGATGGCTCGGTGCGCGGATGCCCGTCGACCGACGCACCGTGCAGCCGTACGGGCTGTTGCACGGCGGGGCCTCGGTGGTGCTGGCCGAGACGCTGGCCAGCGTGGCCGGGGCCCTGTGCGTGGCGCAAGGCACCACGTGCGTGGGCATCGAGATCAACGCCAACCACCTACGCGCGGTGCGGCAGGGCTGGGTCACGGGGCGCGTCGAGCCGCTGCATCTGGGCCGTCGCACCCAGGTCTGGGAGGTGCGCATCATGGACGAGCCGGGGCGGCTGGTGTGCGTTTCACGGGTCACCCTGGCGGTCGTCCCCGAGATGGGGGGAGCCGCGGACGCCCCGGGCGAGAGCCTGGGGCTATAATCCCGCCCATCTTCGATGGGTGACCCGGAGCGATCCATGTCCGCAAACGACCCTCGGCCGTCCGATGGGGAAGCCGCGTTCGAGATTCGAGCGGGGAGTTTCTCCCTGCCGGTGCTGCGTCTGTTCACGGCCTCGGTGGAGGCGCTGAGCCCTGGGCTCGAGGAGCGGGTGGCCCAGGCGCCGGATTTTTTCCGCAACACGCCGGTGGTGCTCGATCTGGGGGCGCTGAACGCCGCCGACCGGCTGGAAGAGCTGCCGTTGCTCCTGGGTTTGTTGCGTGGTTTCGGCATGGTGCCGGTGGCCGTGCGGGGCGGCTCCCCCGAACAGCAGGAGGCTGCCCAGGGTATGGACCTGGCGCTCCTGCCGGAAGGGGCCTCGCGTCCGCTGGCGGGCAAGGCGTCGCGCGAGGTCCCGTCGCGCAACGTACCGCCCCCGGCTTCGGCGGCTCGCGACACGTCCAAGACGCCCGCGACGCCGAAGGCGCCGCCCGCACCCGGTGCCCGCACGCTGGTGATCGAGCGTCCCGTGCGCTCGGGGCAGCGGGTGTACGCGCGCGGCGGCGATGTCATCGTCCTTGCGCAGGTGGGCTCCGGTGCGGAGGTCATGGCCGACGGGCACGTGCACGTCTATGGCAGCCTGCGCGGGCGGGCGCTGGCGGGGGTGCGGGGGGACACCTCGGCGCGCATCTTCTGTCAGTCGCTGGACCCGGAGCTGGTGGCGGTGGCCGGGCGCTACGTGGTGAACGAACGGATCGACCCCGGCCGCCTGCGCAAGCCCGCCCAGATCCACCTCCGCGAGGGCCGCCTGCACATCGACCCTCTGGGTTGAGGCGGTGGGCCACCGCGTCACGCTCGTCGGGCAGGGGCGGTCGTTCGAGGTCCGCGGCCGGGAATCCGTGCTGGATGCGGCGATCCGTTCCGGCCTGGACCTGGATTACGGCTGTAACACCGGCACCTGTGGCCGGTGTCGGGCGCAGGTGGTCGCCGGGCGGGTGGACGCTTTGCGCGTGCCGGACTATGCGTTCACCGCCCGCGAGCGAGCCCGGGGGTTCGTGTTGCTCTGCTCGGTGACGCCCACCTCGGACCTGGTGATCGAGCTGCCGGGGGATCTGCCGCGGCGGATCCAGCCCGAACGCCTGCGGGTCAAGGTGCGCCATGTGGAACGCCCCGAGGACGACCTCGTGCTGTTCCGGGTGGCGGCGCCACGAAGCCGGCGCATACGTTTCCATCCGGGGCAGCGGTTCCGGTTCGCCGCAGGGCCCGAGCTCCCCATCGCCAGTTGCCCGTGCGAGGAGCGGGAGCTGGAGTTCCATCTGCGGCGCGGGGCGCCGGGGATCGCGGACGCGTTCGTGGCGGGACTGCGCGTGGGCCGGAACCTGGAGATCGAGGGCCCGTTCGGCACGCGCGTGCTGGACGGGGCCGGGACGCACGGGCTGCTCTTCATAGCCTTCGACACCGGATTCGCCCCGGTCAAGAGTCTGATCGAGCACGTCACCGCACAGGATCACGAGCGCCCGCTGTGCCTGGCGTGGTTCACCTGCAGTGCGCAAGGCCCTTATATGCACAACCTGTGCCGCTCGTGGGAGGACGCCTTCGATGCTTTCCGCTATGCGCCGGTCACGTTGCCTGCCTCCCGCACCGCCGGTGATCCCTATGCGCTGTCGCTCGACCGCATCGTGGCCCGTTGCGAGGCGCCGCACTGCTGGCAGGTCTACGCAGCCGTGCCCTGCGCGCTGGAGGCCGCGACCCGCCGGATCTTGCGCGCCCGCGGCTTCGGCCGGCTGGGCATTCGGATCGACCAACCGGGGGTGCTTCCGGACCCGGGGTGTGTGGGGCCGCGGTAATCGGCTGATTCGGTGTGGTTTATCGGCCGGCCGATGGGCCGCCTGTGCTATGCTCGGGCGCAACGGCGGCGGGGCCGGTCGATGCGCCCGCAGGGACTCCCTGACCGGAGGGCGTGTGCTCGGTGGCAAGAGGAAAGCAGGCGATGCCCCAGAACGGACGTGGTCAGGCCAAACGGCTTTCCGTGCTCCCGGGTCCTCACGTGCCGTGCGTCGAATGCGCAATCCGCAACTCCGCCTTGTTCCGTCCGGTCTCGGAAGAACATCTCGACTGGACGCAGGGCTATCGGGCGGCGCAAATGCGGCTTCCGGCACAGGCCCACCTGTACCGCGAAGGTGACTCGCCGGAGTATTGCTGGACGCTCTACGATGGCTGGGTGAAGCTCTACAAGACCTTGGTCACCGGAAAGCGCCAGATCCTGCGTTTTGCGATGGCCGGCGATTTCCTGGGCTTCCAGCCCGATCTCCAGGGCCCCATGGGGCATGCCGCCCAGGCCCTCACCGACTGTACATTGTGCGCCTTTCCCCGTGCCCGGCTCGGCGAGTTGTTCCAGGCGAGACCCGAGGTGGCCACCCAGTTCGCCTGGATGGCGGCGCGCGACATGCGACTGTGCCAGGAGCATCTGGCCGGCATGGGCAAGAAGTCGGCCCGCGAGCGGATCGCCTATCTGCTGCTGGAGATCTGCCACCGCCAGCGCCAGATCGCGCGGGCCACCGGCCGGCTGGCGCCGGGCCAGCGGGTTCCCGTACCCATCACCCAGGAGGACATCGCCGATGCCGTGGGGCTCACCCCCGTACATGTGAGCCGTACGCTCAGCCAGATGCGCGCCGAGCGGCTGATCGCCTGCGCCAAGGGGGAGGTGTTCATCATGAACGAAGAGGCGCTCACCGAGATCGCCGAATTCGACCCCAGGTTGATCGAGGCCCGCCCCCTGCTCTGAGCGGGTGGGCCGCGCCATGCCGATTCGTCGGGTTTCGCCCGAATGTGGTGGCGAAGCGACCGCGACTCCCTTAAGATTGATAATAGGCAAACCAGAGCGCGCGCAGAAAAGTTCTGCTGAGTCGGGCCATCGGCCCGTTCCGGGACCAAGGGTGGAAAGGCGCTGAGGGGGTGTTCGTGCGCATCAGGCCGGCCGCGCGGGTGGACACTTACGAGAGCACGGTGAATGTGATGATTTCTTTTGTGAAGACCAAGCTGTTCCTGGGGTTGGCGGTCGCGGCGACGCTGGCGGCCATGGCGTTCTCCCAGGTGGGTGCGGAGAAGGACGAGGCCGAGAAACAGCAAGGTGCCGCGGTCGGCTTCCAGCCTCCGCTGGGGTTGTACACGGTCCGGCGGGCCGCCATCGGTGGCATGGCCGCGGTGGGCGGCACGGTGCAACCACTGGATACCGTGAAACTCTCGGCCCAGATCCCGGGCCGGGTGCTCTTCATCGCGGGGGACGTGGGCAGTCGCCACAAGAAGGGCGAGGTGCTGGTGCGCATCGATACCGAGGAGCTGGAGGCCAAGCTGCGAGAGGCCATGGCGGCCGAGGCCTCGGCCAACGCGCAGATCCGGGCCGCATGGGCGCAGTATCAGCGCGAGCTGGCCTCCCCAAGCAAGAACCGGACCATGGGTGGGTTCGGTTTTCCCGCCATGTTCGACGACGTGTTCACCGAGCCCATTGAGAGTTTCATGGGCACGCGCCACCCGGGCGTGGAACGAGGCGTGGACGTCTATTCGCGCCAGATCCAGATCGAACAGGCCCAGCACGCGCTGGCCCAGGCCCAAGCGCGGATCCGCCAGATCCAGTCCAAGCTGCGTGACGCGGAGAGCATCGCGCCTTTCGACGGTGCCATCGCGGCGAAATACGTGGAAGTGGGCGACACGGTGCAGCCCGGCCAGCCGCTCATCGATTACACCGATCCCTCTCGCCTGGAGGTGGTGGCGGATGTGCCGGTGGGGCTGCGTCCCGCCTTGCGCGAAGGGGCGCGTATCCAGGTGCGGATCGGCGGGCGGACCGTGCCCGGCGTCGTGCGGCGGATCGCGCCGGTGGCCGACCCCGTGCGCCACACGGTGCACGTGAAGGTGGCGCTGCCCGAAGGCGTGCAGGCCGAGGCCGGGCAGTATGCCGAGTTGTTGATCCCCGATCCCCGAGCGCAGGGCGTGCCCGCGCTCATCATTCCCCAGAGCGCGGTGGTGGAGAAAGGCGGCCTGCACTATGTGTTCGTGGTCGACGACAAGAACCGCGCGGTGCTGCGACTCGTGCGGTTGGGCGAGCCCCATGGGCAGGGGATGGTGACGGTGCTGGCCGGGCTCGCGGAGGGCACCAAGATCGTCAAGTCCCCCCCGCCTGGCTTGAAGTCCGGACAGCAGATCTGATCGGGGCGCAGGCGCGGCGCACCTGCGCCGCGCCGGCCGGTTGATGCGGGGCATACGGCTGCAGACCCCGCATGGGAAGACAAGAACAAGCACAGGGGTTGGAGCATGGCCGCTGACGCAAAGCCGCATCTCGGCATCGCCGGAAAGACCACGCAGTACTTCATCAACTCGCCGCTCACGCCGATGATCTACATCGGCATGCTGGCCATGGGGCTCATGGGCCTGATCTTCACGCCCCGGCAGGAGGATCCCCAGATTTCGGTGCCCATGATTGACATCTTCGTGGCCTATCCGGGCGCCAGTTCCGAGCAGGTGGCCGCGCGCGCCATCGAGCCCCTGGAACGGGCCATCAGCGAGATTCCGGGCATCAAGCACGTGTACTCCACCGCCCAGCACGAGGGCGGACTCATCATCGCCCGCTTCAAGGTGGGACAGGATCTGCAGGAGTCCATCGTCAAGGTCCACGACAAGATCCAGTCCAACAAGGACCGGCTTCCGCAAGGCGTCCAGCCGCCGGTGGTCAAGCCGGTGAGCATCGACGACGTGCCCATCGTCACGCTGACCCTGTGGACGGATTCTCCGGCCGTGGATGGCGGGACCCTGCGCGCGCTCGCGGTCAACGTGTTGCAGGAACTCAAGCAGGTTCCCAACACCGGCAAGGGCTTCGTGGTGGGCGGCCGGCACAAGGAGATCAAGGTCCAGGTCTATCCGGAGCGGCTTTCCGGCTATGGCATCAGCCTCGACCAGATCGCCCAGACCATTCGCACCGCCAACCGCGCCCAGGGGGCGGGGCAGGTGGAACAGGCCGGGGCACAGCTCAAGGTCTACGCGGGCGGCTATCTCAAGGGCGCCGACGACGTGGCCAGCCTGGTGGTGGGCACCCACCAGGGCAAGCCGGTGTTCGTGCGCGACGTGGCCGACGTGACCGAGGGACTGAACGAGCCGGACGATATCGTCTCCTACTATACCGGGCCGTCCTACCAGCAGGCCTATGGCCGGGATCTCCAGGCCATGGGCGAGCCGGCGGTGACCGTGGCCATGGCCAAGAAGATCGGTACCAACGGCGTGGTGGTGGCCGACGCCATCCTGGAGAAGGTGGAGGCGCTCAAGGCCACCCTGATCCCGCCCGAGATCCATGTGGAGGTCACGCGCAACTACGGCGAGACGGCCAACGACAAGGTCAACGAGTTGCTGTTCAAGCTCATCGTGGCCACGGGCGTGGTGATGCTCCTGGTCTGGTTCGCGCTGGGTTGGCGTCCCGCCATCGTGGTGGGTCTGGTGATCCCCAACGTGATCCTGCTCACCGTGTTCGCGGCTTGGGTGCTGGGCATGACCATCGACCGGGTGAGCCTGTTCGCCTTGATTTTCGCCATCGGCATCCTGGTGGATGATGCCATCGTGGTGATCGAGAACATCTACCGCCGCTGGCTCATGGCCGGGACCACCGACATCGACACGGCGGTGGATGCGGTGCGCGAGGTGGGCAATCCCACCATCGTGGCCACCTTCACGGTGGTGGCGGCGCTGATGCCCATGGCCTTCGTGCGGGGGCTCATGGGGCCGTACATGGAGCCGATCCCCAAACTCGGCAGCGTGGCCATGATCGTCTCGCTGTTCGCGGCCTTCGCCTTCACCCCGTGGTTCGCCGTGCGGATCAAACCGTCCATGCGCAAGCTGGAGAAGGCGGAAAAGGGCGAGCACCGCTTCCAGCAGCGCATGAACAAGCTGTTTCACGGACTGCTGGTTCCGCTGATTCGAAGCCGCGTGCTGGGCTATGGCTTTTTGTTCGTGCTGGTTGGCGCCTTCTTCGCCTGCATGGCGCTGTTCTACACCACGGACGTGACGGTCAAGATGCTGCCGTTCGACAACAAGCCCGAGTTCAGCGTCGTGGTGAACATGCCCGAAGGCACCGCCTTGGCCGAGACGGAGAACGTGAACCGCGCCCTGGCCGAGGCCCTGCTGGAGATCCCCGAGGTCACCGCGCTGCAGACCTATTCGGGCACCGCGCGACCCTTCGACTTCAACGGGATGGTACGCCACTACTACCTGCGCGACGAGCCGTGGCAGGGCGAGATCCAGGTCCAGCTCCTGCACAAGACCCAACGCGAGCGCACCAGCCACGAGATCGCCACCGAGGCCCGTAATGTGCTGACGCCCATCGCCGAGAAGTTGGGCGTCAAATCCATCGCCGTCGTTGAGATGCCCCCGGGGCCGCCGGTGCTCGCACCCGTGGTCGCCGAGGTCCATGGACCGGACCGGGCCACCCGCGTGCAGGTGGCGAAGGATCTGCTGCGGATCTTCAAGGAGGTCCCCGATCTCGCCGATGAGGACACATACGTCGCCCGGGAGTACGAGGTCTGGCGTTTCGAGGTGGACACGCAGAAGGCCACCCGACGGGGCGTGGACGTGGACACCATCGTGCGCAACGTGGCCATGGCCATGGGTGGAGCGAAGGTCGATGCCATCAAGACAGGGACGTCCATCGAGCCGGTCTGGATCGTCATCGAGGTGCCCCTGGCCGCTCGCGCGGCGGTGGAGCGCCTGACCGATCTGCCGATCCCCTCCGCCACCGGCCACATGGTGCCCCTGGGGGAGTTGGGCCGTTTCGTGCGGGTGCCCCAGGACCCGTTCATCTTCCACAAGGACCTTCGCGCCGTGGAATACGTGGTGGGTGAGCCCGTCGGACGGCTCGAGGCGCCCATCTACCCCATGCTCGAGATCGAGGATCGGCTGGAAGACTATGTCGCGCCCGACGGCGTGAAGGTCGAGACCTATTGGATCGGCCCGCCGCCCAATGACGACCATTCGGCCTTCGAGTGGGGCGGCGAGTGGACCATCACCTACGAGACGTTCCGGGACATGGGGATGGCCTTCGGGGCCGCGTTGGTGGGCATCTACATGTTGGTGGTGGGCATGTTCGGAAACTTCGTGGCGCCGGCCATCATCATGGCGCCGATCCCGCTGACGTTGCTCGGCATCGTTCCCGGCCATTGGATCATGGGGGCGCATTTCACGGCCACTTCCATGATCGGATTCATCGCCCTGGCCGGCATCATCGTGCGCAACTCCATTCTGCTGGTGGATTTCTCCATCCATGCCCTGGCGTCTGGAAAGACCCTTCAGGAGGCGGTGATCGGCTCCTGCGTGGCCAGGACGCGTCCCATCCTGATCACCGCCTTCGCGTTGGTCGGCGGTTCCTCGGTGATCCTCACCGACCCCATCTTTCAAGGGATGGCGGTGTCCCTGTTGTTCGGCGTGTTGATCTCCACGCTGCTCACGCTGGTGGTCATCCCGTTGGGTTGCATCAGTGTGGGTGAGGAGCGGCTGTGCCCGGCGGCCGCCGGCAGCAATGCCGTGGCGCGCGCCACGGGCGCAGGGCCGGAGCCCCAGCCCCAGCCCCAGCCGGATGGTCCTGCCCCTTCCACGCCTCCGGCCCCGTCGGGGCCCGCGGCGGATGCACCGGCCGCCGCGCCGACTCCCCCCGCGGGCGAGGATACGGGCAGGCCGCCGACCCTGGACGCGCCGGAGGGTGAGAAAGACGATCTCAAGCGCATCTCCGGAATCGGCCCCAAGATCGAAGCGATGCTCAACGAACTGGGCATCTTCCATCTCCGCCAGATCGCGGAATGGACCCCGGAACAGGCGGCCTGGATCGACCGCTACATCAAGTTCCCCGGGCGTGTGGAAAGGGAGCGATGGGTGGAACAGGCCCGCGAGCTGGCACGCGGTTCGGGCGGCTCGTCGGAGTGATCGGGCCGGAGCCCGGAAAGCAGGTGACGGCACCGCATCCTCGGTGCCGTCGTCGTTTGGTGCCGGGGACATAGGGGGCGTGCGGAGGGGCATGTCGGGTCTTGGTGGATGCATGCGAGTTAACCGAGATTAAGTTGCGATTTCGCAAATCCGTGCTAGTTTCACGCTGGTCGTTGCATTCCATGACTGCCTTTCAGGGGAGAGAGGAGATGACCGAGAGCTCTGCACAAGAAGAAGAGATCATCCGCAATTTTTCCCCACGGGGGACCTGGGCCCTGCTGCTGGTGCTGATCGCAGGGATGGCCGTCGGTTGGGTGGCCTTGTTCGTCCTGTACCTGTCCCACGGTGCCGTGCACTGAGCGCGCCGCTGGCTGGCGCCGCTTCCATTTCGGTTTTCGGGCGCGGCAAGCGGCGTTTGGGTGGCTGTCGCCTTCGCGCCGGGGGGCGGGCTTGCGCGCTGCGGCCCTGCGCAGACGCGATTTGCGGTTCGACGGTTTCACGACCGCCACGCGGTAGTTTTCCAAACCCTGTCATTCAACACGCCGGGTCCGGTCCGGCACGATGGAGGAGCTTGAGCGATGCATGTGGATCCACTCGAGAGAAAGTGGGCGATCCTGAGCGTCACGCTCATGGTACTCAGCATGGTGGTGCTGGGGTTCTACGCCCTGGAGGCGAACATCCGACCACCCAGTAACGTCGAGACCATCGACTCCACACGACTGCATCTCACCGAGGAATTCGCCGAGGACAATCTGGGCGTGAAGACTGCGGCGGACGGTGCGGTGCACGTGACCATGGTGGCGGCACGCTATGGATTCTTCCCGCGAACGGTCACCGTGCCGCAGGGTGTCCCGGTGACCATTCGTATCGCCAGCGCGGACGTGCTCCACGGCTTGCATGCGCCCGGGACCAACTTCAACACCATGGTGGTTCCCGGTTATGTCTCGCAGCTCACCGTCACGTTTCCGCGTACCGGCGAGTTTCCGGTCATGTGCAACGAATTTTGCGGACTGGGCCACGATTACATGTGGTCGCGGCTGAAGGTCGTGCCCAAGGATCAGTTCCGTGCCAGCCTGAAGGAGGAGGTCCGTCATGAGCAGGGTTGAATCGCGCGGGCTGATTCTGGCCCATTTCTGGGTGGCCTTCCTGGCCTTCGTCGCGGCGGCGTTGCTGGGCCTGTACCAGGTCTCGGAGCGCAGTGGGCTGTTCCCCGCCCTGGAATCCAATCATCTGTATTTCCAATCGGTGTCCACCCACGGGGTACTGATGGGTTTCGTGCTCACCACCTTCTTCGCCATGGGGTTCGGCTACTACTGCGCGATCGAAAGCCTTAAACGGCCGTTGTGGAGTCCGGGGCTGGCCTGGACGGGTTTCTGGGTGGCCCTGGTGGGGACCGTGCTGGCCGCCGTCGCCCTGCTCGGGGGCCAGGCATCGATCCTCTACACCTTCTATCCGCCGTTGCAGGCGAGCCCCCTGTTCTATCTGGGTGCCACGCTGCTCGTGGTGGGGTCCTGGTTCTGGTGCCTGGAGATGGTGATGACCATGCGGGCCTGGAAGCAAGAGCATCCGGGGGAGCCCGTGCCGCTGGCCATGTTCGGCAACGCGGTCAATGGGACCCTGTGGTTCGTGACCAGCCTCGGCGTGGCGCTGGAGGTCCTCTTCCAGCTGCTGCCCTGGTCGCTCGGTCTCAAGGAGACGGTGGACGTGGGCCTGGCCCGGACGCTGTTTTCCTGGACCCTGCACGCCATCGTCTATTTCTGGCTGTTTCCCGCCTACATCGCACTCTACACCCTGGTTCCACGGGCGGCCGGGGGGCGGTTGTTCAGCGACGAGGTGGCGCGCATCGCGCTCATCATGCTGCTGGTCTTCGGCGTGCCCATCGGCTTCCACCATCTGTACATGGATCCATTCCAGGCGGCGGGCTGGAAGTTCCTGCACATGACGGGAACGTTCATGGTGGCGGTGCCTTCCTTCCTGACCGCCTTTACCGTGACCGCCTCGCTGGAGTTGGCCGGGCGGCTGCGGGGCGGCAAGGGGCTGTTCGGCTGGATCGCCGCCCTACCCTGGACCAATCCGATCGTCCTGGCCGGCATCCTGGCCCTGCTGTTGCTTAGCGTCGGGGGCTTCGGCGGCCTCATCAACGCCAGCTATTCCATGAACTCACTGGTGCACAACACGCAGTGGGTGACGGGGCATTTCCATCTGATCTTCGCCGGTACCACGGTGATCATGTACTTCGGAATCGCCTACCACGTCTGGCCGCGGCTGACGGGCCGGGCGTTGTTTTCCGAGAAACTGGCCCGGATCCAGCTCTGGAGCTGGGCCATCGGCATGGTCGTGCTGACCTTCCCATGGCATGCCCTCGGCCTGCAGGGGCAGCCGCGGCGCATCTCGACCACGCCCTATGACACGCCGCTGGTGGAGACTTGGCAGATCAACGAGGTGCTGATGATCGTGGGTGGCATCATTCTGTTCGTCTCGGCGGTGTTGCTGGTGGTGAATCTGGCGGCGAGCCACGCCACGCGCGACAGCGGGGCGGGCGCGGAATCGTTCGCCGCCCCGGTGCAACCCTTGCTGCGCCTGCCCACCGTGCTCAACGGGGTGGGTTTCTGGTTCTGGGTGCTGGTGATCTACATGGTGGTGAGTTACGGCTATCCCATCGGCCAGTTCTTCGTCCTCGACACGCATGGCGCCTTCCCATGGAGCATCTGAGCATGAATCCGAACGCATATCCGACCATCGCCGGGGCCCTGCTGCTGGCGGTGAGCGCCGTCGCCGCAGCCGGCCCTTCGTCCAACGTGGCCTGGGACAGCGCCACACGTGCGCTGGTGGCCTCGGGTGATCCCGCGGCCGGGAAACAGAAGGCCGCGGCCTGTGCCGGCTGCCATGGGAACGACGGCATCGGCACCAGCCCCACCTTCCCCAACCTGGCCGGGCAGCTCGCCCCTTATCTGTACAAGCAATTGCGGGACTACAAGGATGGCAAGCGCAACGACAGCGCCATCATGACGGGAACCGTGGCTGGCCTTTCGGACCAGGACATGGCCGATCTGGCCGCATGGTTCGCCTCGCTGCCGCTGCCGCCCCCCGAAGGGAAATCCACCGACTCCAAGGTGGCCAGGGAGCTGGCCGACGGCGTGGGCGGGACCCGCGAGTTTCCGCCCTGCGGCGCCTGCCACGGCGCGCGGGGCGAAGGCAAGATCGTCCACGTTCCCGCCCTCGCTGGCCAGAAGGCGGCCTATCTGGAGGCCACGCTGAAAAACTATAAGTCCGGCAAGAGGTCCAACGACGTCTACGCGCGGATGCGCGCCATCGCCCAAGGCTTGAGCGACGAGCAGATCAAGTCGCTGGCGGCCTACTACGCCGCCAAGACGCGCTAATTCCGGGCAATCCGTGCAGACGGGGGTGGGGGCGCGCCCATGCGCCCCGCAACCCCCGAGAGGTGCCGTAGATGTCCGAGCCCACCTGCTTTCATTGCGGCAGCCCGGTCACCGTGCCGGATGCACCGCGCGGGCAGGTCGAGGGCCGGGAGCGGGTGTTCTGCTGCCCGGGCTGCCTCACGGTCTGCTCCCTGATCGTGGAGGCGGGGCACGGGGATTTCTACCGGTATCGGGACACGCCCGCGCCCCGGGTCGGGCATGATGCGGCGGCCCTGGAACGGCTACGGGTCTACGACCGGCCGGAGGTGCAGGGGCGCATCGTGCGCTGCACGCACGAGGGCTGCGAGGTCTGGCTCGTCTTGGAGGAGATCCGGTGTGCCGCGTGCCTTTGGCTCAACGAGCGCGCGCTGCGCGCGTTGGACGGGGTCCTGGACGTGCACGTGGATCCGGCCACGCACCGGGCGCGCGTGCGCTGGGATCCGCAACGGGTCCGTCTGAGCCAGATCCTCGCGGCGATCGCGGGCCTGGGCTACAGCGCCCATCCTTTCGACCCGACGCACACCCGCGACCTGGAGGCTGCCCGCCGCCGGCGTGGGATCGAGCGGTTGGTGTTCGCCGGGTTCATCGGCATGCCGGTGATGCAGTTCGCGCTCACGAGTTACCTGCTCGGGGGCGCGGATGCGGCGCTTCCACTGTGGGAACGCATTGGACGCTGGGGCAGTCTCGTGGCCACGGCGGCCATCCTGGGTTACTCCGGGCAGGATTTCTTCGCGGGAGCTTGGGCGGATCTGCGCCGCCGCCGCCTCGGGATGGATGTGCCCATCGCGTTGGGCCTCTCCGTGGCCTGGTTGGGAAGCCTCTACGCCACCTGGAAGGGCGCGGGGGAGGTGTACTTCGATTCCATCGCCATGCTGGTGTTCCTCGTGCTGCTGGCGCGCCACGTGGAGCTGCGCGGGCGGCTGGCGGCGGTCCGCGCCCTGGATCGCCTCGGGAGCGTG
>JALSSO010000072.1 GCA_026984215.1 Gammaproteobacteria bacterium
CACGTGGTCAAGCCCGGCCGCAATCTGGGGGTCGCCGCCGGGCGCAACCGGGGCGCGGGACGTGCCAGTGGCCGCTGGCTGGTGTTCGTGGACGACGACGCCTTGTTGGCCGGCGCCGATCCCCTCGGGGTGGTCGCCGAGCACTTTGGGGACCCCGCCGGCCCCGGGATCCTCGCCTTCCGCAGCCTGCTGGGAGACAGTGGGCGCATGGATCGCAAGGAGTTTCCGCACACCGACAAGCGTCGCGATCCGCGACGCCCGTTCGACACTTTCCGCTTCATCGGCGTCGGCTTCGCCGTGCGGCGCGCCGTCTTCGAGGCCGTGGGTGGGTTCTGCGAGGACTTCTTCTATGCCATGGAGGAGTTCGATTTCGCCTACCGCGCGATCCAGGCGGGTTTCCGCATTCGCTACGAGCCACGCATCGTGGTGCGCCACTATCGGCACGCGGCCGGGCGGCTGGAACCCGCGGAGCGATACCGCCGTTATTGGGTGAACAAGATGAAGGTCAACTACCGGAACCTGCCGGCCCGGTACCTGTGGGGCGCGGCGGTGCCGTGGAGCGCCTACGTGTTGTGGCGAGCGGGGCCGCGCGCGTTGTGGGCCGCCGTGGGGGATTTCCTGCGCTGGCGGCGCTCGGCGGCGGCCCAGCGGCACGTGCTGGACGCCCGGGCCATGCGTTACCTGCGCCGAGTGGGTGCGGGGCTTTACCGGTGAGGCGGTGGCTGGCCGAACGGGCCGCGGGGCATCTTCCGCCCGCGGCGTTCAGGCGGCTGCACGCCGCCTACGCAGGGGCCCTGGGTGCCGGCCGACGGGTGCTGGCCCGGCGTATTTCCATGGACCGACTCCTGTGGGGGGGGGAACACGCCGTCCCGGCGGCCCGGTATGCGCGGATCACGCGCAATCTCCTGCGGCCGTCCACGCCGCTGCGCGATACGCCCCACGTGCGGTTTCTCGAGGCCTACCTGCGCGAGGGCCCCGACGTGCTGGAACCCGGCCGGTTCGAACAGACCGCGTACTACGCCAACGCGGTGGAGGCCCTGGAGCTGGGGGGCGAATATTTCGGCTGTCTGCGGCGCTCTGAGCTTCACCACCAGGCCCGTCGTTTCGTGGCGCAGTTCGAAGGGCGGGGGCGGGCCAAGACCACGGACGTGGCACACGACGTGAGCAGTCCCTGGAGCCCCGTGGTGGTACGGCGCATCGCCGACTCCGATGGTTGTTATGAAATCGTCGATGGGCACCACCGGCTGGCCATCGCATACGTACGGGGGCAGCGTCATTGCCGCGCCTACGTGCTGCGGGAACGCCCCGTGCACACGCCCCTGCAGGAAAAGCTCCTGGACGTGTTCTGGACCCGGGGCAGGCGGCTGATCTATCAGCCGATCCAGGCCCCCGAGTTGGGTTCGCGATGGCGGTTGGTCCGCCAATGCACGGACCGCATGGATCTGATGCGGGCCTGGCTCGGGGACCACGGGCTTTTGCCGGGGAACGGCCACCGCTATCTTGACGTCGGTTGCAGCTATGGCTGGTTCGTCCGGGAGATGGGGCGGCTGGGATTCGAGGCGCGCGGGGTGGACCGCGATCCGGCCGCCCTCGATCTCGGCCGCGCTGTGTACGGCCTGATGCCGGGACAGGTATATGAACGGAACATCGTCGATTTTCTGGAGGCCGAGCGGGGGCGCTACACGGTCACTTCCTGTTTCAGTGTGATCCATCATTTCGCCCTGGGCCGTGGACCGATCACCGCCGAGGCCCTATTGGGACACCTGGATCGCATCACGGGACAGGCGTTTTTCTTCGACACCGGGCAGGGACACGAGCGATGGTTCCGAAAAGTGCTCCCCGAGTGGAACCCGCCCTTTATCGCGCAGTGGGTGAAGCGGCACTCGAGTTTCACCCGCGTGGAGGCGCTGGGCGAGGACAGGGATTGGCAACTGCCCGGACAGCAGGGGAACTACCGGCGGACGTTGTTCGTGTGCACCCGGGGCTGATACGGGTCCCGCCTCAGCGCCACCGCAGCCAGGGAATGACGCCCAGGCGTCGCCGTACACGCCAGCCCAGCAGCCCGTTCCAGATGAACAGGTTGAGGGCCAGGGCAATGGCCGCCCCGTGCAGGGGAAAATGCGGGATCAGGAGCAACCCCGTGAGCAGATGTCCACCGGCGGCCAGCACCAGGGCCGCCAGCACATCGCGTTCGTGACCGGTCATGTTGAGGATGACGGCCACGGGACCCATGGCGGCGTTGAAGATCTGGGCGGCGCACAGCAGGACCAGGGCGCCGTAACCCCGATCGAAGCCGGGACCGAGCAACTCCAGGAGCCAATGCCCCAGCAGGAGCAGCAGGCAGGTGACCAGCAGGCTGCCGGCGAAGGCCAGTTGGGTGCCCCGCGTGAGCAGGCGTTGCAGCGTGGCATGGTCCCCCGCCGCGTGCAGGCGGGCGATCTGGGGGGCCAGGGGTGCGGTGGTCGTGAGCAGCACGAAGGGAACCAGGGAGGAGAGCTTGCGGACCATGTCGAACACACCGGCCTGATCGGGCGTGCTCAGCAGGCCCAGCATCAACACGCCGGCCTGTTCGTTGAACATGCTGAACAGGGTGATGGAAGCCAGGGGCAGTGCACTGGCCAACAACCGCCACGGAGGTGGTCGGTGCGCCCGGCCGCAGCGCCCCGGCGGCCCGGAGAAACCGCGCCAGACGAGCGCGGCCCCGGCCAGCGCGGCCAGTGCGGCCGCCGTCACCGCCCCCGACACGGCATTGTGCTCGGTGAGCGCCGCGGCGGCCTTCAGGGCGAGTACCGCGCCCAGGGTCAGGGCGGGAAACAGGAGCAGCAGGGGGATCTGGGCCAGCACCGGGCGGCTTGCGCCCTGCAGGGCGCCCTGGTGTAGTTTGAGCAGGGCGAGCAACGGAATCAACGCCGCCCCGTGCAGGAGCAGTGAAGCGGCCGGCGGGGCGGCCGCCACCGCCCAGCCCGCGAAGAGGGCCGTCACCAGGAGCCCCGTGCCCAGCACCGCGGCGTAGCTCCAACGGTGCAGCAGGCAGACCGCGGCGTCGTCGCCGCGCCCGTGTGCCCGGGCGATCTCGCGGGTCAGCAGCACGTCGAGTCCGAGCACGGACACCACGCTGAGCAGATGTCCCCAGGACAGCACATAGGCGAAATGGCCGTAGCCCTGAGCGCCCAACATCCGCGCCAGCCACAGGCTCAACGTGAAGGTCAGGCCCAGCCCCGCACCCTTGACGAGGATGTTTCCGTAGGTGCCGCGAATGAGTTGTCGGACGGGTGAATCCATGGATCTCGGTGTCCGAGCCGGGGGATCTCTCCGGGCCGTGGCGGGACATCCCCCGCCGCAGCGCCGGCTGCGGCATCATAACCCGGTTGTCGCGTGGTCATCTCCGGGCGTGCGGATGGCTCGCGCAGGTCCGGCACGGGAGGCAGGATGTCACACCCTGGGGCAGGCGAGGCGTTGACCGGCCGTGAAATCGTGGTGGCCATTCCCACCCTGGACGAGGCCGCTCACATCGAGCCTTGCATTCGCTCTCTGATGCAGGGTGATACCCGCCTGGGCCGGGTGCGATTCGTGGTGGCCGACGGCGGCAGCGCAGACGGTACCCGGGACGTGGTCCGGAGGTTGTGCCGGGAGTTCCCCAACCTTGCGCTGATCGACAATCCCGCGCGTGTCCAGGCGGCGGCGGTCAATGCCGTGGCGCGGCGGGCGGCCGGGCAGGGGGCCCGGTACCTGGTGCGCTGCGACGCGCATGCGCAATACCCGGCGGGGTTCGTGTTGCGGGTGGTCGAGCGCCTCGTCCTCCATGGCGTGCAGAGCCTGGTGGTTCCCATGGATGCCGTGGGGCGGGGGTGCTTCCAGCGTGCCAATGCCTGGGTGGTGGACACGGCCCTGGGTTCGGGCGGGGCGGCGCATCGGGGCGGTCGGCGCTCCGGGTTCGTGGAGCATGGCCATCACGCGGCCTTCGATCTCGGGACGTTCCTTTCTCTCGGAGGTTATGACGAGCGGTTCGCGGTGAACGAGGACGCCGAGTACGACCGTCGTCTGACCGCCGCGGGCGGGCGGATCTATCTCGACGCCTCGATCCGGGTGCGTTACCACCCCCGCAGAGGCGCGTCGTCGCTGGCGCGGCAGTATTTCCGCTACGGCGCCGGTCGTTCCCAGACCTTGCGCAAGCACGGTGGGCCGTGGCGTGCCCGCCAGATCCTGCCCCTGTTCCATTTTGGAGCCCTGGCTGTCACGGCGGTGGGGGGAATGTGGATCCCCGGCCTGTGGGTGTATCCGGCGGCCTACGCCGGCACGTTGGGGCTCACGTCGGTGATGCTGGCCCTGCGCCACCGTTCGGTCTGCGGCCTCTGGGCGGGCGTGGCGGCCGGCGTCATGCACACAGCGTGGGCCTGCGGGTTCCTGTATGAGCGCCTGTTCACGCGCCGGCTGGGGTCGGGGCCCTGCCAGGGTTGACACCCTGGTGAGGCTGGAAGTACATTTCGCGTCTCTTCCGGGGCCATAGCTCAGCTGGGAGAGCGCTACAATGGCATTGTAGAGGTCGCCGGTTCGATCCCGGCTGGCTCCACCACCAAGCCGCTCCTTACAATCCGGCAAGGACCAATGTGCGCCCCGACGGCCAGCCGCCGTCGGGGTTTTTTGTGCCTCACGGTCGGCCCGGGGAGGCAGGCTCCGCCGCACAGATGGGCTGCGGGGCCCTCAAAGGGATTCTCGGTGCCGGGAGCCGGTCAGATACACATCGAAGCGCGTGCTGCGGCCTTCGACGGAGAAGTCCGGTTTCCGGGGCCCCAGGGCCGGTGCCCGGCGCGGGCGTTTCACGACGACGCGCCGCCCCGCTCGGGCGAGGGCGGCTTCCAGCAGCCCTCCCCCGTCGGGATCCCCGCCGACCAGGCGTTGCAGGATCTGCATTTCTCGCCGTGCGCGGACTTCCCGGTCTGGAAACATCGGGTCCAGGTAGACCACATCCAACGGTTCGCGGTGGGCCGGCAACCATTGCAGGGCGTCGGCGCAATGCCATTGCACGCGTTTGAGCACGGGACCCAGCGGGCCCGCGCTAGCGCGGCGGAGTCCATCGCCCAGCAGGGCCGCGACGAGCGGGTGCCTTTCCAGGAGGACGACCTGGTGGCCCAGCGCGGCGAGCCCCAGCCCGTCGACTCCGAGCCCGGCCGTGGCATCGACGATGCGCTGCGGCTCCGCAGTCCGGCCCAGGGCGCGTGCGAGGAGATTGTGGGCCGGGCGCCCCGCCGCCAGGCGGTAACCCGCCCGGCCGCGTTCGAAGTCACACACCAGCGCACGCATGCGCCACGCCCGTGGGGGATGCACGGCCAACCCTTCCCTCCCCACCACCAGATTGAACCACCCCGGCTCGGCGCAGCAGCGCAGCGGGAGTCCCAGCTCCAGCGCCAGTTCTCGGGCCTGTGCGGCGTCTTCGGGTCGGGCGGGGCGCACCACGGTGATCCGGCGCCAGGCCCCCCGCCCGGAATGAAAAGACCCCGCGCAAGCGGGGTCCGTTCCAGATGCCGGCCGGGTCACGCCGTGCGGAGGTCAGTCCTGTCCGGTGAAGGCCGCGAACAAGTTCAGCAGATGCACGAACATCACGTACAGGTCGGCGAACAGCGAGACCGTGATCAGGACGTAGTTGGCCTCGCCATCGTGGATCATGCGGCTGGTGTCGTACAGGATCATGCCGGACATCAGGATCACCGAGGCCGCCGAGATGGTCAGCGACAGGGCCGGGATCTCCAGGAAGAGGTTGGCCACGATGGCCAGCAGCACCACGATGAGCCCCACGAACAGGAATCCGCCCATGAAACTGAAATCCTTGCGGCTCACCATGGCGTAGGCCGACAGGCCCACGAACAGGGCGGCGGTCGTGGCAAAGGCCGACAGCACGATCTGGCTGCCATTGGGCAGGCCGAGGTAGAAGCTCAGGATGGGCCCCAGCGTGTACCCCATGAAGCCGGTGAACAGGAAGGTCAGCGGCAGTGCCCAGACGCTGTTGCGCAGGGCGTTGATCAGGAAGGGCATGCCGATGAACACGGCCAGGATCAGCAGCCAGTGCATCGGTTGCGCGCCAGTGGTCATGGCCACGCCGGCGGCCACTGCGCTGGTGGCCAGGTTCATGCTCAACAGCAGATACGTGTTGCGCACGACCTTGTTGATCTGGAGCTCGCGCGTGGCGGTGAAGACGTTGTTCGCAGGTTGGGTGTTCATGGGTCGTTCGTGTTCTCCTCACTCTTCATGCAGGCAGGCGATGCCGTGTAGCATAACGGCTACAGCGGGTTAGACAACCGTGTAACCCGTAGTTCCCCGGAGTTGTCCCTTGGGGGGAATGCGCTATTCTTCCACCTTTCCGGGGGTCTTGTCGGAAGCGATGCCGAACAGCACAGCGCCGCATGCGGCGCTGGCCCCGAAGGGGCGCAGCCCAGGGAAGGGCCGAGTAAAATCGTTGCCCCGCGAGTGGACGGCGCGCCTCGATGGCAAGCCGGTCCGCTGGATGCGGGATCGACAGGACGGGAGAGGTGGCTGAGCGGTCGAAAGCGGCGGTCTTGAAAACCGTTGACCCGCGAGGGTCCGGGGGTTCGAATCCCTCCCTCTCCGCCAAATTGGCTGCGCAGGAAGTGGTGCAAGGGAGGGAGGGGTCGGATTCGGCCGGCTCCGCCACACCCGGTTTCTGCGGCGGCCTCGCTTGGAGGCCGCCTTCGTTCGTGCCAGGCTGCCAAGGGTTGCCGGTGCTGGATCAACAAAGAAAGAGGAGTGCTTCAGGATGGCTGAGCTGTTTTCGGAAGAGTGGTTCAAGAGCTTCATGGAGGCGTGGAACAACGAGCCCGAGCTCTACGAGCCGCTGAGCAACATCGGGTTCAACTCGGTGATCGCCTATGGGTTCGACGGCGAAGACCAGCCGCGTGGCTTCATCAAGGTGGAGAACGGCAAGGCCGTGGAGGCCGGGGCCTACGACGGGCGCGAGGTGAACTGGGACTTGCGTGCCAGCAAGGAGAACTGGGAGAAGTGGATCAGTAAACCACCGGGCATGATGGGCCTGGGCATGGCCTACACCTCCCGCAAGCTCAAGTTCAACGTGGGTGACTATGCG
The DNA here is from genome assembly GCA_026984215.1 of Gammaproteobacteria bacterium. Taxonomy (GTDB): domain Bacteria; phylum Pseudomonadota; class Gammaproteobacteria; order JAJDOJ01; family JAJDOJ01; genus JALVEU01. The sequence goes on from JALSSO010000072.1 coordinate 7,097, forward strand.
GCCATGATCAAGGATCCGCGCATGGCCGGGCCGTTCATCAAGAGTTTTTCGGTGATGGGCAAGGCCTGATCCGTCCCACGCTGGAATGTGGAAGGGCCACCCGAGGCGCCGCCGGGTGGCCTTTTTCGTGCGCGGTGTCGCGGGTCACGCCCTACCCAGCGGGTCGGAACGGTGGTTCTTCGTGGCGCTTCGTTGCCGGGCGGATCCTGTCGCCCGGTGGCGGAAGCCGAAATTCCCTCGGTCCACCGCAAAGCGTCTATACTCAGAACGGGCAGGTTGCAAACCGGCCCAGGTATCCCGAAATGAATACGACACCACCGAGGAGGTGCCCTGATGGCGGCAACGACGATGAACGATATCCTGCACCCGGATCCGGCCGGACACAGGCGGTATTCGCGGTTTCCCGACTGTCCGGACGACTGGAGTCCGGAACGGGCCGCGGAGGTCGCCGCCAGTGAGGGAATTTCGCTGAACGACGACGCATGGGAGGTGGTGCGCGCCCTGCAGCATTATTTCGCCACCCACGAGTTCCCCAACATGCGCGAGCTCCATGACGCGCTGGACGAGCATTTTCACGTGAAGGGCGGCATGAAGTATCTGTACACGCTGCTGCCCGGTGGGCCGGTAGCGCAGGGTTGCCGGCTCGCGGGCCTTACCCCGCCCGCCGGTTCCGTGGATCCGTCGTTCGGCAGCGTCCAGTAGTTCGCGCAAAGACGCGGGAGACTGGGGCCCGGCATAGCCGGGCCCCAGCGCGTTCAGGCATCCTCCGGCACGTAATGGAGGCCGGTTTCGAAGCGTCCGTCCTGCTGCAGGCGCACCCAGCGGTAGCCCGGCCCTCGGTCGTCGGTGGCGAAGGCCGGCGAGCGGGGGCGGAACTGCATGGCCGTGGATGGCGTGCCGTAGGCCGAGACGGTCCCGATCCGGCCCCTGAATTCCTGATGGGTGTGTCCCCACAGCACCAGGCGCGCGGCGCTTCCCGCGAGCACCCGCTCCAGATCGGAGGCGTTCTCCAGCATGATGGCATCGAGCCAGGGGCTGCCCACCGCAAGCGCGTGGTGGTGCAGGCAGACCACCGCCGGGGCACGGGGCTCGCGGCGCAGGCGCCGGGCGAGCCGCTCTAGCTCCGCCGCGCCGAGCCGGCCCGCGCTGCGGCCGCTGACCGTGGAGTCCAGCAGGTGGATACGCCAAGTGTCCACGGCGAGATGTTCCGCCATCGGTGCGCGGGAGAGCGTGGCGCGCATACAGCGCGGATCGTCGTGGTTGCCGGGCACGGCCCGGCATGGCCAGGGAAGGTCCGCGAGCAGGGCGTTCAGCCGCGCATAGGCCCGCGGGTCCGGCTCGTGCACCAGATCTCCGGTGAGCAGCGCCAGGCGCGCGCGCCGGAAGTGGCGCCGCGCATGTGCGAGCACCCGCTGCAGGCGCGCGAAAGGGTCGATGCCCCAGATCCGCCCGCGTTCGTCGGGCGGCAGGTGCAGATCGGTGAACTGGAGGATCTCGATCGCCATGGACTCGCCGGTCGCGGGATTGCAGAATGCGCCTCGGGCCGGCAACGCCCGAGGCGGGTGGAGCCGGGATTATCGTCTGCCGAGGGAGTCGCGACAATGACCACGAAGATCTTGCTGGAAGAACAGGACATTCCCACCCATTGGTACAACGTGGTGGCGGACATGCCCACGCCCCCCGCCCCGCCGCTCGGCCCGGACGGCAAACCGGTCGGTCCCGAGGCCCTGGCCGCCATCTTTCCGCCGGCGCTGATCGAGCAAGAGGTCAGTGCCGAACGGTGGATCCCCATCCCTGAGCCCGTGCGCGAGGCCTGGCGGCTGTGGCGTCCCTCGCCGTTGTATCGGGCGCGGCGCCTGGAGCAGGCGCTGGGCACCCCGGCCAAGATCTTCTACAAGTACGAGGGGGTGAGTCCGGCCGGCTCCCACAAGCCCAACACGGCCGTGGCCCAGGCCTACTACAACCACGAGGCGGGCATCCGGCGACTCACCACCGAGACCGGCGCGGGCCAATGGGGCTCGTCGCTGGCGCTGGCCGGGCGCATGTTCGACCTGGAGGTTCGAGTCTACATGGTGAAGGTGAGCTACGAGCAGAAGCCCTACCGGCGGTCCATGATGAAGGTCTGGGGGGCGGAGGTGTTCCCGAGCCCGACGGATCGGACCGAGGCCGGCCGCAAAGTGCTGGCCGAGCATCCCGACACCACCGGATCGCTGGGCATCGCCATCTCCGAGGCGGTGGAGGAGGCGGCCGGCCGAGCGGACACCAATTATGCCCTCGGCTCGGTGCTCAACCACGTGCTGCTGCACCAGACGGTGATCGGACTGGAGGCGAAGAAACAGCTCGAGCGGGTCGGCGAGTATCCGGACATGGTCTTCGCGCCCTGCGGCGGCGGCTCCAACTTCGGCGGCATCGCCTTCCCGTTCTTCGCCGACAAGGCCGCGGGCCGCGAGGTGGAGCTGGTGGCCGTGGAGCCGCAGTCCTGCCCGACGCTTACGCGGGGCGTCTATGCCTACGACTTCGGTGACACCGTGGGCCTCACCCCCCTACTCAAGATGTATACGCTGGGTCACGACTTCGTCCCGCCGGGCATCCACGCCGGCGGGTTGCGCTACCACGGCGACTCCCCGCTGGTTTGCCAGCTCTATCACGAGGGCCTGATCCAGGCCCGGGCCGTGGCCCAGCTCGCCACTTTCGAGGCCGGCGTGTTGTTCGCGCGCACCGAGGGGATCGTGCCTGCGCCCGAATCCAACCATGCCATCCGCGCCGTCATCGACGAGGCCCAGGCCTGCAAGGAGAGCGGAGAACCGAAGACCTTGCTGTTCAACCTGTCGGGCCACGGGCACTTCGACATGTCGGCCTACGACAAATACTTCGCTGGCGAGCTGCGCGACTACGCGTATCCCGAGGAGGCCGTGAAGGAGGCCCTGGCGCATCTGCCCAAGGTGGAGGCGGCCTGAACCGCATCGCCCGGAGGCCCATGGCCGCGGTGCGCGCGCTGCGCCGCTGGCTGTTGCTGGCTCTGACGGCCGCGACCGTGGTCGGCTGCGCCGCCGCCTATTTTCACCGCGTGGGATCCTCGCCGGCGCTCACGCGCTTCACGCCGGCCACGCTCCCCTGGCGCGAGGTGTGGATGGGGCTGGTGTTCAACGGGGCCAAGGTGGGATTCTCGCACCTCGCCGTGCGTCCGGATCCGGAACATTCCGGCGGTTACGCGCTGTGTTCGGAGGCGGCGCTGCGGTTCCGTTTCCTCCTGGTGGACAAGGCGGTGAACCTGACGGGCTGTGACCGGGTGGATGCCGGGCTGCGGCTGCGGGATTTCGACGCCCGCATGGAGTTGGATCGTAGCCGGTTGGAGATCTCGGGGCGGGTGGAAGGCGGCGCGTTGCATCTGGAAACCCGCTCCGATGGGCGGGAGACCCGGCAGGTGCTTCCGCTCGCGGGCCCGCTGTATCCGGCCTCGGCGGTCAACCTGGTGCCCGTGGTGCGGGGCCTGCGCGAGGGCGCGCGGTACCGCTATACGGTCTACAGCGTGGAGACGCGTTCGCTGGCGGAGGTGGAGCAGCGTGTCGTGGCCTGGGAGGAGAGCGAACTGTTCGAGGGTCCGGCCTGGCGCGTGGAGACGCGCATGTTGGGCCAGGCGGTGACCACCTGGATCGACGCCGAGGGACGCCCGCGGCTCGAGCTCTCGATGGGCGGTGTCCTCATCGCGGGGCTGGAGAGCGAGCGGCGGGCGCGCCGCTACGTGGTGGAGGCGGCACTGAACAAGCAGGACGTGCTGCTGGAGCTGTCGCGGGTCCCCGCACAGCCGCCCATCCGGCAGCCACGCTCCGTCCGCGGGCTGGATCTAATCCTCCACGGGCTCGATGGGGTCCACCCGCCTTCCAACAGTTGGCAACGGTGCATCTCGCAGGGCCGGGGCGTGCGCTGTCGTATCGGCAGTCTGCACCCCGGAGGGCTTCCAGCGGTGCCGCCCGATCCCGCGCGGGATCGGGCTTCCACCTGGACGGTGCCGGCGCGCAACCCGTTCATCCGGGACCTCGCCCGCCGCATCGTGGCCGGGGTTCGCGAGCCCCACGCCCGGCTGCGCCACCTGCTGGACTGGATCGCCGGACACATCACGCGCACGGCCGAGGACACCTTCTCGGCGTTGGACGTGTTGCGTACCCGCCGCGCCGAGTGCCAGGGACACGCGGCCCTGCTGGCGGCCTTGGCGCGCAGCCTCGGCATCCCGGTGCGCGTGGTCAACGGCTTGGTGTATTCCGGGGCGCACGAGGGGTTCCTGTTCCACACCTGGACGCGGGTATGGCTGGAAGATCGGTGGGTGCCGGTAGACCCCGTTTTCGGGCAGTTTCCCGCCGACGCGACCCATGTGGAACTGCTGGCCGGCGAGGAACCGGCGGCGTTGCTGCCGCTGGCGGGCCTCGTCGGGCACCTGCGGGCCGAAGTGCTCGCCGTGGATCCAGCCCCGTCCGAGGGCAGCGGTGTGGGGGCGGGCCCTTGAACGCCCGGCAGGGGCTGCAGGAACGGCTTGCCCGTCGGTTCCCCTGGTTGGCGAACGCGGCGCCGGAATTCCGCGCGGTGTTGGTACGTGACAGTGCGCTGCAGCGGGCCCCGGTCGGATACGAAGTTTGCGGCGAGGGCCAGGCCTGCGCTGCGCTGGCCATCCTCCTGGAAGGCGTGGTGCGGGTCGCCAAGCCGGGTGCCTCGGGGCGCGAGATCACACTCTACCGCATTCATCCGGGGGACAGTTGCGTGCTGACCGCCTCCTGCATCCTGAGCGCACGCCCGTTCCCGGCCCGGGCCGTGGTGGAAGCGCCGGCCGAGGCCCTGTTCGTCCCGGCCGACCGCGTGCTCGCTTGGCTGGACGTGTATCCCGACTGGCGCCGGCTGCTGTTCGGGCTGGTCGCCCGGCGGCTCACGACGGTGATCTCCCTGGTGGAAGAAGTGGCCTTTCACCGGATGGACGAGCGCTTGGCCGCGCTGCTGCTGGAGCTGCACGCCGAGCATGGGCCGAACCTGGCCGTCACCCACCAACATCTGGCCACCGAGCTCGGGACCTCACGCGAGGTGGTCACCCGGGTGCTGGGGGACTTCGAGCGGAGGGGTTGGCTGGAGACCCGCCGCGCCCGGATCCGTATCCTCGATCCGGACGGACTGGCGCGCTTGGCCGTGTGCTAGATAGCGTCTGTGACCGTGTTACACAGCTGGTATCCACGCGGTGATTCCAATCCACCGCCGACTCATTCAAGAAATCGATCCCGCCCCCTCGGCCTTCGCCTGCCGATGGCCATGGGAGTCATCCTCTTGTTTGTCAGCGCCGCACCCTCGCCAAGACCTCCTGCCAGGCCCGGCGCAGCGCTCCAGAACGTGGATCCCGAGACGGACGGGGTGCGGGAAAGAGAAACTGCCAGCCGAGCTCCCTGCCGGAATTCCGATATTGACAGACACCGCTGCGCTGAGCACCATCGGCTTCGTGGCGCGGGTGACGCCATCCAGCCAGGGGAGGTCGATATCCAGCACCTCACGGTAGAGAAACAGCAGTGCTGCCAGCGCCTGGTTCTGCGTCGAAGGCGCGACGCATCGGTTGACCGCCAAGTGGGTCAGCAAGGCCTCGACCTCGGGCGCACCCCTGTCGGCAGGGTGGCGCTAGCCATGAAAGAGGATGAAGCGTCGAATCCAGTCGACGTACTGCCTCTCGGTGCGAATGCCGTAGTGCTTGACCCGGCAGCGCTCCCGCACCCGATCGAGCAACCGCGGTTGTCTGGACTACTCCATAGCCCGAACCCCTCCCTTGGATATTGCAAGGTTTCTCCATACGGACCACAACAAAAACAGGGTGTTGCGGCGTTCAAAGGAATATTATCCGGTGGAAGTGTCGTGATACAACACGACGTTTCTGGGGCCGAATTTTAGTTAG
>JALSSO010000073.1 GCA_026984215.1 Gammaproteobacteria bacterium
CGTTGAAACGCAGACCCGATTACAAGGGGATTAACAGGCTGTTGAAATACCCGCTCATCCGGGGACAATGCTGATGAACGAGTTCATGACCATGAGGTTTCTGCACTGATGCGAGGAGCCGATATTCACCAGGAAACCTTGTTCAGCACTGTGGTCCCTGAGCATCGGGTACCGAAGGACCACCCGCTGCGCCCGATTGGTCGTGTCCCGTCAAGTGGTGTAGAAATGTCTGGCCACCGTAGCCCGCCCCGATCCTCTCAACGGCCTGCGGCAAGCGCGGCCTGGACGGGCTCATCGGCCCCGTCACGGCCGATGACCTGTGCCAGCGTCTCCAGGCTCATGTAGCGACGGGTCACATGCCACTGGTCCGTCTGCTCGGCCAGCAACGCCCCCACCAGCCGCACGATCGCGGCCTCGTCCGGGAAGATCCCCACCACGTCCGTGCGCCGCTTGATCTCCTTGTGGAGGCGCTCCAGGGGGTTGGTCGAGGCGGTCTGCGCCCAGTGCTCGCGGGGGAAGGCCATGTGCGCCAGCACATCCGCCTCGGCCTCGTCCATGAGGGCCGCCGCCTTCGGGAAGCGGCCGCGCAGCCCATCGGCCACCTGCCGCCATTGCGCTTGCGCCGTGGCCTGATCCTCCTGCACGAACACCGTGCGCATGGCCGCCGCCACCATCGGGTGCTGTCCACGGGGCACATAGGCGAGCACGTTGCGCATGAAATGCACCCGGCAGCGCTGCCACGTCGCCCCCAGCACCTGCCCGACCGCCTTCCTCAGCCCCTCGTGGGCATCCGAGACCACCAGCCGCACCTCCCTCAGCCCTCGGGCGATCCGACCCCGCAGAAAGGCCTTCCAGAACCCGTGCGTCTCGGCCGGGCCCACCGCCAGCCCGAGCACCTCGCGGCGGCCCTCGCCGTTGACCCCCACCGCCACCACGCAGGCCTTCGAGACCACCCGGCCCGCCTCCCGGCACTTGAGATAGGTCGCATCCAGCCACAGATACGGCAAGACCCCCTCCAGCGGCCGCTCCAGGAACGCCCGCACCCGCTCGTCCAGCTCCGCGCACAGCCGCGAGACCTGGCTCTTGGAAATCCCTGTCATCCCAAGGGCCTGCACCAGATCGTCCATCTTGCGCGTCGAGACCCCTAGCACCCACGCCTGCTGCACCACCGACACCAGCGCCTGCTCCGACAGCCGCCGCGGCTCCAGAAAGCTCGGGAAATAGCTCCCCCGGCTGCGGCTTCGGGATCCGCAGCTCCAGCCGCCCAACCCGCGTCTCCAGCGCCCGATCCCGGTAGCCATTGCGCCACGTCACCCGCTCCGGCGGTAGCCGTTGCGAACCACCGCCCGCCGGCCCTGTTCGTTCACCTGTCTCTCATACTGCGCCAACAACTCGGCCAGCTCCGCCTCGATCGCCTGCTGAATCAGTCGCCTGGCCCCAGTGCGCAGCGGCTCCGTCAACGGATCTTCAAACCCCTCTGCTGTTTCGGTTTTCGGCAAACCGATTTCGGCGGGGTACGCCGCCTTCTTCAATCACCCCATGCATCCAGTTGCGAGCATGGCTCGAGGAATATCAGCAGGGCGTACACGCCGGGACGGGCTGGCAGCGCTACCATGCGAGCACCGCCACGCCGGCCACCATCACCGCGCCGGCCAGCAGGTGCCGGCCCAGATGTCGTTCCCGGAACCACCACCAGCCGTACAGGATCCCAAACAGCAGGCTGGTACGCTTCACCGCGATCATGTAAGCGACCTCGACCCGTTCCACGGCCAGGAAGTGGGTGACCACCATGACCGCCGTGGCCAGCCCCACGGCGGCGGCCGCCAGCGGCCGCCGGGCCCCGAGCGCACGCAAACCCTCGCGTGGGCGTAGGCTCACCAGCACCACCGCGCCCAGCGACACGAAGTAGAACGGCCCGAACCAGAGCGGCGGAACGAGCCGGACCGCACCCTTGCCGAGCACGGAGGTGACGGCGTAGATGGCGGCCACGGCGAGCATGAGGCGCGGCCCGCGCTCGCGCGCGATCGCCCGCAGCGGCCCCAACGGGTCCCAAGCGGAGCCGTCTTTCAGGTGTTCCAGATTCAGCAGGTAGGCGCCCAGGGTCACCAGGCCCACACCCAGCAGGCCTTGGGGCGGGATCCGTTCACCCAGGATCCAGTCCCCCACCACGGTGACGAACACCGGCGTGAAGGCGAGATACGGCAGCGTGTGGGCCAACGGTGCGGTGAGGATGGCGCGCATGTACAGGGCCATGGCCAGCACTTCCAGGGGAACCAGCGCAGCGATCCAGCCCCAGAAGGCGGGTAGAGGCGCCGGCCAGGGCTGGAGGAGCAGCAGCGGTGCGAGCCACACGCCGCTCCAGGCGAAGCGCAGCACGGTCATCGCCCGGGCGGACAGCCCCTGGAAGTGGCGCTTGGTCAGGGCGTCGGCCGTGGCCAGACTGAAGGCGCAGAGGAGGGTGAGGGCCAGCCAGTCCATGACTTGAGACTATCCCCCATGTTGTACCGGGGCGCCAGCCGGAGCGAGCGCTTCGATTCCCCCGCGAGATGTGTCATTGAACTTATCTATGCATCAGGTATTCTTATCTAAGTGAATAAGAATGTCATTTATTTCTGATAGAGAGGAGGTGCATCATGAATGCATTGATTGCGAACTTTCCGCTGGACGGCGTGGTCACCATCAACCGCGTGGTGCTCAAGCCCGAGTACACCGTGGAGGATCTGCAGGAGCGCGTTGCGCTGCTTTGCGAGAATGTCAAGACCTACCATTCCGACAGCGGTTTCATCGGGGGCTTCGTGGCACTCAACAGCGGCCAGATCTCCAACGAGGGATCGACCATCGGGCAGGCGGTGGAGAGCCCGCTGAAGGGGCGCGAGGCCTTGATCGTGACCTTCTGGCGCTCGTTCGAGGATCACGAACGCTCGCACCGCAGCGACACCTTCCAGCCGCTGTTCCGGCAAGTGCTGGAGTTGTGCGAGAACGGCAACGAGGAGATCGCCTACGAAATGCTCTGGCAGGGTAGGGCCTATTCGCCCGAGGAGGCGGAGCAGGCGCGCCGGGCCAAGGAGCAGTACGCCGTCCCGCAGGCGGCGTGAGGCAGCAGCCTTTTCGGCCGCGTTCGCCGCGGCCGTCTTTTATTCGGTCGGCGGCGCAGCGCCGGGGGGCCGGTGGCGCGAGGCAGCGCCCCGGCCTTTTCCGTGCCGGCCTGCGTCCGGTCCCGGATCGGCTAGCGCGAAACGCTCCAGCGTCCGAAAGGGGGCCTCGGGGGCATCCTCACGGGCGATGAAGTCCACCGCGCGCACCGTGAACTCGACGGGCGTCCATTCCGGTTCCACCCGGGCGAGAAAACGACGCATCCGGGGGCGACTGACGAATTGGCCCACGGTCAGGTGCGGACGATAGCCGCCCGGATGGCGGTTGGCGTCGTCGCAGTCGGGAAAGGCCCGGCGCAGTGCCGCCTGCAGGCGGATCAAGGGTCGCGTCGGTTCCGGCGCGAGCCAGAGCACGAGTCGGGTGGGTCCCTGGCGGAAGTGGTCGAATCGGGCCAGGCGGATCGTGAATGGCGCGAGGTCTCGGCAGGCGGAGCGCAGCGTCCGGCGCACTTCGCGCAGGCGCTCGCGCGGCCGGAAGGGGTAGAGCAGGGTGATATGGGGCATCCAACGCCGGAACTGGGCGTCGTGCCGCGCCCGGATGGCCTGAATGGGCGGCCACAACGGTTCCGGCGGGATCACCACCAGGGCTGCCCGGTGGGTCTTGCGCGGGGGGGCGCCGCTCACAGGGCGCGTTCCAGGATGGCGCGGACTTCGGCGTCGGCGAGCTCCACCGGGTTGGTGCGCATGCTGTTGCCTCGCGAATGGGCCACGATGCGGTTGAGATCGCGCGTGCCCACGCCCAGCGCCGACAAGCGGGGGAGCTCCAGCCGGCGGGTCCACTCCTGCAGGAGCGCGACCAGGCCATCCAGGGCTTTGTCCCGACTGGAAAAGTGTCGGCCGTGCAGGGCCTCGGCGGCCTGCGCATAACGGTCGAGCGCGGGGGAGCGGGGGGCGCGCCGGCGCAGCACCTCGATGTTCACGGCGGTGGCGGCGGCCACTAGCGCACCGCAGGCCACCCCATGGGCGATGGGGAAGAAGGCGCCCAGGGGCGCGGCGAGGCCGTGCACGGCGCCCAGCCCCGTCTGGGCCAGGGTGATGCCCGAGGCCAGGGCCGCCCAGGCCATTCGGGCGCGGGCGGCGGCCGCGGCGCCGGCGCTCTCGTGGAAAGGCAGCAGGCCCTCGCGCAGATCGCGCAGGGCGGCCAGATTGAGCGCGTCGGTGAAGGGATTGGCGCGCGTGGAGACGTAGGATTCCAACAGTTGGGTCAGCGCGTCCATGCCGTTGGCGGCGATCACCGGCGGTGGGCAGGTCTCGAGCAAGTCCGGGTCCACCACGGCGTATCGGGCCACCAGGCGCTCGTGGCGGAAGGATTTCTTGAAACCCTCCGGGCCACGCCGGCCGAGCACGGCGTTCTTGGTGGCCTCCGAACCGGTGCCGGCGGTGGTGGGCACCGCGATGAACGGCACTGCGGGCCCTTCGTAGGGCAACTCGGGCCCCACGCCCTCGAGGTAGTCCATGACGCTGCGGCCCACACGCAGCAGCCCGGCCACCGCCTTGGCGGTGTCCAGCGCGCTGCCGCCGCCGATGCCGATCACCACCTGGATGTCGTGGCCGGCGAAGCGGGCCGCCGCCTCGTCCACCAATTCAGGGGTGGGTTCGCCGTCCACCGCCAGGTGTTCCCAGGCGATGCCTTGCGCCTCCAGCGCGGCGCGCAGGCGAGGCCCGTGTGGGCCGTTCATGAACGAGCGCGCTCCGGTCACCAGGAGGGCGCGCCGACCGAAGCCCGCCGCGAGTTTCGGGACCTGGTCCAGGCGGCCGGAGCCGAACTCGATGCAGGGCAGCCGGGCGATGGAGAACGGGGTGGGCGCGCTGCTCATACGGGGGCCAGATCGGGTTTGAGGAACTCGGGCACCGCCAGGGCGGCCCGGTGTGTTTCCAGGTTGTAGTAGCGGGTGGGGAAGGGTTTCGCGGCGGCCGCCGCCTCGCGGACCAGGCGGACCGGCCCGTTGCGGCAGGCGATGGTGGCGGTCCACCAACCGGTGGGGTAGGTGCACTGGGGAAAGAACACGGTGGCGAGCCCGGCGAAGCCGACTTGCTCCATCGCTCGGCGCATGGGCACGGTGATGCTGTCCTTGTGGAACCAGGGCGATTCGCTCTGATGGACGAGCAATCCCCCGGGTGCCAGGGCCCGGTGGCAGTCGGCGTAGAAGGCCGCCCCGAACAGGCCCTCGGCGGGGCCCAGCGGGTCGGTGCTGTCGACGATGATGACGTCCAGGCTCGCCGGGGCGGCCTGCTGGATCCATTGCAGGGCATCTTGGAAACGCAGCTCCGCGCGGGGGTCGCCGTTGGACTCGCACAGTTCGGGGAAGTACCGCTCGGACAGGCGTGTGACGCGCTCGTCGATCTCCACCTGTACGACGCGCTCCACCTCGGGATGTTTGAGCACCTCTCTGAGACAGCCGCAATCGCCGCCTCCCACGATGAGTACCCGTCGGGGGTCCGGGTGACTGTAGAGAACCGGATGGGTCATCATCTCGTGGTAGATGAAGTTGTCCCGCTCGGTGAGCATCACGAAGCCGTCGATGGTCATGAGCCGGCCGAAGGTGGCCGTGTCATAGACGGCGATGGTCTGATAGGGCGTGCGCTCCTCGTGCAGCTTGCCGGCCCCGGCGAGTCGCAGGGAGAAGGCGCTGCCGCATTCCTCGCAGATCTCGGTGAACCAGTGTTCGTCCAGGGTCATGGCCTCGGTCCTCGGGTTGCGGTACATTGCCGGCATCGGCCCGCGGGCACGCGGCGGCGGGCTGCAAGGAGACGGGCGAGGGGGAACGGCTCGGGGCCGCCAAAGCATGCCATCAGGAAGCGCCATGGAGCAACCGCGGCCGGCCGACTGGTCGGTGGAGGACAGCCGCAGACTGTACAACCTCCCCGGCTGGGCCGATGGATATTTCGACGTGGACGGCGCCGGCCGTGTGGTGGTGCTCGGTCCCGGCGCCGCCGTGCCGCTGGCCGAGATGGTGCGCCGGCTGGAGGACGAAGGGTTGGCCCCGCCGGTACTGCTGCGTTTCCCGCACATCCTGCGCGACCGCCTGCGGCGCCTGCGCGCGGCGTTCGAGGCGGCGTGCGGGCGGCATGGCTTCCAGGGGGGCTATACGCCGGTCTACCCCATCAAGGTCAACCAGCAGCGCTACGTGGTGGAGGCGCTGCTCGCCGGCGCAGGGGTGGGGCTGGAGGCCGGCAGCAAGCCGGAGTTGCTGGCCGTGCTGGCCCTGGCTCCCCATGACGGGGCGACCGTCGTCTGTAACGGCTACAAGGATCGGGAATACATACGCCTGGCGCTCATCGGCCAGCGGCTCGGCAAGCGCGTCTTTCTCGTGGTCGAGAAACCCGGGGAGCTGGAGCGGATTTTCCAGGAGGCCACGGCGCTGGGCGTGGCGCCCCGGCTCGGTGTGCGGGTGCGCCTGGGTTCGGTGGCCCGGGGCAAGTGGCAGAACAGCGGGGGCGAACGGGCGAAGTTCGGGCTCTCGGCGGCGCAGGTGCTGGAGGTGCTCGCACGGCTGCGCGAGCGTGGCCGGCTCGATTGCCTCCAGCTCATGCATTTCCATGCCGGCTCCCAGATCCCGGATCTGCACGATCTGGAAGCCGCCGTCCAGGAGGCGGCCCGCTACTACGCGGCCTTGCGCGAGGCCGGCGCCCCCATCGGCACGGTCGATGTGGGGGGCGGCATCGGCGTGGACTATGAGGGCACGGGCTCGACCGCATACTGTTCGGTCAATTACGGGTTGGAGGCGTACGCCGATCGGGTGGTGGGAGCCTTGGCGCGGGTGTGCTCGGCCGAGGATGTGCCCCACCCGGAGATCGTCACCGAGGCGGGCCGGGCCCTGGCGGCCCATCACGCGGTCCTGGTGGGGCGCGTGGTGGATACCGAGCGGATGGACGGCGGTGGAATCCCGCACATGCCGGAACCCGGCGACGGTCCACCCGCCCGGGAGCTGGCTCGGCTGGCGGCCCTCGAGGCCCGGGCCGGTGCCGGCGAGCCCACCCGTGTCCATGTCCGGGCCCGGCGTCTGCTGGAAGAGGTGCAGGCCCTGTTCGTGGAGGGGGAGGCGAGCCTGGCGGCGCGGGCCCGGGCCGAGGCCCATTACGCCCGGATCTGCGCGCGGCTGCTCGCCCGCCCGAAAGGCACGCTGCCCTCGGGGTTGGAGGAGGAACTGCAGACCCGCCTCGCCGACAAGGTGTTCGTCAATTTTTCGATCTTCCAGTCTCTCCCGGACGTCTGGGCCTTCGATCAGATCTTCCCGGTGATGCCGCTGACGCGGCTGGACGAACGGCCCCAGCGCCGCGCGGTGGTCCAGGACCTCACCTGTGACTCGGACGGGCGGATCGCACGCTATGCCGACAGCGGCCGGGTCGAGACGACCCTGCCGGTGCACGCGCCGGTTCCCGGCGAGCGCTACTGGTTGGGATTCTTTCTGGTGGGGGCTTATCAGGAGATTCTGGGCGACCGTCACAACCTGTTCGGCGATACCCACTCGGTTGATGTAGAGTTGGGCGACGCAGACGGATACCGTTTCGCTCGTCCCGAGCCAGGAGAACGGGTCGAGGACCTGTTGCGCTCCGTGCACTACGATCCGGACCGGCTGTTCGAGGTCTATCGCGACAAACTGGTGCGCTGCGGCGTGTGCGGTGCCGAGCGCCGCCGGCTGCTCGGCGAGCTGGCCCTGGGGCTGCGCGCGTACACGTATCTGGAAGATTAGGCGGGAGGTATGGCGATCGACGTGGAACAAACTCAGGTCATGATGCTGCTGCTGGCCGCGGGGCTGATCGTCTGGACGGCCGCCGTGCTCTGGATCGTGGTGGCCGCCTTCCGCACAAGCATCGTTTGGGGGGTGCTGCTCGCGGTCCTCACGCCCCTGTACGTGGTCTATGCGCTGCTGGAGTGGTCCCGCCCCGGTGTGCGCTACGCCTTTCTCGTGAGCGTGCTGGGTTTGCTCATGGCCGGGGCGGGCTGGTATGGAGGCGCTGGCCGCCTCGTGGTGGCCCAGCTCGATCGATTGGGTGAAACGGTGGATCCTGCGCTGCGCAGCCAAGTCGAAGAAGTGGCCAGGCATATTCCCACGGCCGCGCCGCCGGACGAGCCCCTGCCCAACGCCGAGCGGGTCCCCGACGATCCGGACATCCTGTCCGTGGATCCGCTCAAGGAGGTCTATCAGATTCCGCCGGCCCGGCCGTTGCCTCCGAGCTCGGAGGAGGTCGTGCAGCCGACCCCGGTCCGCACGTTCTCCTGGCAGCGGGTCTCCCCGGATCTGCTGCACGGTTATCTGGGCAGCCGGGTCCGGCTTCGGCTGCGGGACGGGCGGCACGTGGAGGGCATGCTCATGCCCGGGGCGGACGAGTCGGTCATGGTGGAGGTGCAGCAGGGCTCCGGGCGGATCGGTTACGAATACCTGTTGAGTCAGATCCAGACCGCCGAGGTGCTCGTGCCGGTGGAGGCCGGTTCGCCGTGAAATGTTATGTCTACCGCAGCCGCCGACGTGCCGACACGTATCTGTTCCTGCCCGGAAAGGACGATTTCTCGGGCGTCCCGGAGCCGTTGCGCAGGCTGTTCGGGACGGGAGAGTTGGCCATGGAGCTGGAGCTGATGCCCGGGCGGCGGCTGGCGGCCGCCGAGGCGACGGAGGTGATGCGCTGCCTGCGTGAGCAGGGCTATTTCCTGCAGCTTCCGCCACAGCCGGGAGCGATGATGTGAGGTCTTGGGGCTGATGCGGTTGCAGACCCTCCTCCACTTGGCGGTGCTCGGCGCGTTGGCCGCGGGGGGTGTGTGGATCGTGCGCGTGGATCTCGATCCGGCGCAGGCGCACCGGCTCGGCGAGTGGAGCGGTATCGCAGCGGCCTTCTACTGGTTCGTGGCCCTGAGCTTCGCGCTCATCAGCAGCCTCTGGTTGGTGGCGGGGCGCCGGCGCGGATGGGGGTATTTCTTCACCGGCTATCTGCTGTCGGCGGTCGTTGCGGGGGCTTCGGGGTGGTTCGTGCTCCAGGCCGGCCGCCAGGCCGTGCGCGCGGGCCAGGATCCCAACCGGATCGAGCTGCCGCATCCCGCCCGCTGAGTTCCTTTGCGGATTTGCCCGCCGGCCCCCGTCGGCCGTGGGGTTCCCTTTCTCCGGGGTTTCCAAGCACGCATGATCGAGAACCTGCGCAACATCGCCATCATCGCCCATGTCGACCACGGCAAGACCACCCTGGTGGACCGGCTCCTGCAGCAGTCCGGCACCCTGGATGCACGGGCGGCTCCGCCCGAGCGCCTCCTGGACAGCAACGAACTGGAGCGCGAGCGAGGCATCACCATCCTGTCCAAGAACACCGCCATTCGCTGGCGCGGGCATCGCATCAACATCGTGGACACGCCGGGTCACGCCGATTTCGGCGGCGAGGTGGAGCGGGTCTTGTCCATGGTGGACTCGGTGCTGCTGTTGGTGGATGCCGTGGAGGGGCCCATGCCCCAGACGCGTTTCGTCACCCGCAAGGCCTTCGCCCGGGGCTTCCGACCCATCGTGGTGATCAACAAGGTGGATCGTCCCGGCGCGCGTCCCGACTGGGTGTTGGACCAGACTTTCGACCTGTTCGACCGACTCGGCGCCACCGACGCGCAGCTGGACTTCCCTGTGGTCTACGCCTCGGCCCTGCAGGGCTGGGCGAGCCTGGATGCCGCCTCGCCGGGTGCCGACATGACGCCGCTTCTCGAGGCCATCGTCGCGCATGTCCCCTCGCCGCGGGTGGATCCGGCGGGGCCCTTGCGGGTGCAGGTGAGCGCCCTGGACTACAGCGAATACGTGGGGGTCATCGGCATCGGGCGCATCCAGCGCGGCGTGTTACGCCGCAATATGCCGGTGACCGTGGTGGACCGCGCCGGAGCGCTCCGCCGCGGCCGCGTGCTCCAGGTGCTGGGTTTCCATGGGTTGGAACGCCTCGAAGTGGAGGAGGCCCAGGCGGGCGACATCGTCGCCTTCACGGGGTTGGACCCGCTGCACATCTCCGACACCGTGTGCGATCCGCAGGCCGTGCAGCCGCTGCCGCCGCTGACCGTGGACGAGCCCACCGTGAGCATGACCTTTCAGGTCAACACCTCCCCCTTCGCCGGGCGCGAGGGCAAATTCGTCACCAGTCGCGTCCTGCGCGAGCGCCTGCATCGCGAACTGCTGCACAACGTCGCCCTGCGGGTGGAGGACACCGACGATCCGGACCGGTTCCGGGTGTCCGGTCGCGGTGAACTGCATCTAGGCATCCTCATCGAAAACATGCGCCGCGAAGGTTTCGAACTGGCCGTCTCGCGCCCGGAGGTGATCCTGCGCGAGCGTGACGGCGCGCCGCAGGAGCCCTACGAGCGGCTCACCGTGGACGTGGAGCAGGAGCACCAGGGCACGGTGATGGAGATGCTTGGCGCCCGCCGCGCGGAATTGCTGGATCTGCAACCCGATGGCACCGGCCGCGTGCGCATGGACTATCGCATCCCCGCCCGCGGGCTGATCGGTCTGCGCGGCCCGTTCCTCACCGCCACCTCCGGCACCGGCATCCTGCATCACGTCTTCGAGGACTACGGGCCCCTACAGCCCACGCCGCCCCCGGGACGCACCAACGGCGTCCTGGTCTCCAATGTGACCGGCAAGGCGCTGGCCTATGCCCTGTTCAACCTCCAGGAGCGGGGCCGGTTGTTCGTCGGTCCCGGGGAGGCCGTCTACGAGGGCATGATCGTCGGTCTCCACAGCCGCGGCAACGACCTGGTGGTCAACCCCACCCGCGCCAAGCAGCTCACCAACATCCGCGCCGCCGGCAGCGACGAGAACATCCTGCTCACCCCGCCCCTGCGTCTGTCGCTCGAACAGGCCCTGGAGTTCATCGAGGACGACGAGCTCGTGGAGGTCACGCCCCGTTCCATCCGCCTGCGCAAGAAGCTTCTACAGGAGGGTGAGCGCCGCCGCGCGGCGCGACGGGCGGCCCCCGCATGAGTCGCCGTGTCCCGCCGGGGTGCGGCAGGGGGCCGGCCGCCAGGCTCCAGTGGTTACGCCAAACGGTACGAGCGGCAGTGCGGCCCAGACAAACCGGATACCGGTGTGGGCGGGCGATCCGGTACCCTGTTGACACATTCGCGCCGAATCGCACCTGCCGGGTACGCCATGTTGCCCAACGAGACCACGACCACCGCCGCGCGCCCCGTCGAGCTGGAAAAGCCCGTGATCCTGGTGGTCGACGACTCGGCCATGATGCGCCGGGCGCTGCAGCGGATCCTGGACGAGGAGTTCAGCATCATCGAGGCCAAGGATGGCGTCGAGGCCTGGGACGTGATCCAGCGCGAGCATGGGGTGCAGGTGGTCTTCACCGACCTCATGATGCCCAACAAGAACGGGTTTCAGCTGCTGCGCGACATCCGGGACTCGGTCCATGCCCGGATCAACCAGCTACCGGTCATCATCCTCACGGGGCACGAGGACGACGAGACCATGAAGCGCCGGGCCATGTCGCTCGGCGCCAGCGATTTCATCTCCAAGCCCTTCGACCCGATCCAGATCCTCGCCCGGGCGCGTTCCTACGCCCAGCACGGCGAGACCATGAAGAAGCTGGAGCAGACCCGCCAGCTGCTGGCCGCGCGCAGCACCATCGACTCGCTCACCGGGTTGGGGAACGAGCGGTATTTGAGCGAGCACGGGGCCGAACTCATGGCCTTCGCCGCCCGCCAGAACGCCAATATCTCGGTGCTGCGCCTTTCGGTGGACAAGTTCGATGTGCTGGTGCGCAAGGCCGGCCAGGCGGTGGGCGACAAGGTGCTGACCAACGTGGCGCGCATCATCCGGGCCTGCGCCCGGCGCGAGGACGTGGTGGCCCGGGTCGGCACCGCCGAGTTCGTGGTGGTCATGCCGGGCGCCAACGCCAGGGGCGCCCGCAAGCTGGCCGACCGGATCCTCTCGCTGATCAATCAGACGGTCTATCGCCTGGGCAAGTCTCGTTTCCGCATGACGGCCAGCGCGGGGCTGCTCCACAACGCGGGCACGGCCGAAGGCGCCGGGGATTTCGAGACCACCTTGGCCCAGGCCACCGAGCTGCTGCGCCAGGCCGTGGAGGAGGGCGGGCGCAAACTGGTCATGGAGACGGTCGAGGTGGGGGCGGAGGCCGCCGCCATGTCGCTGGACCAGGTGTTGACCCTGATCCGCGCCGGGCGCGAGGAGGAGGCCCTGGAGGCGTTGCCCGCCTGGCTGCCGCGGCTCGCGACTCTGCTCGCGCTGGTGGCGGATGGTCCGGACGAGACCCTGGGCCGGGCGGCCCGCCGGTTCATTCAGGAAATCGAGGCGGGCGTGCCGGAGCTGGCGAGCCTGGGCGAGGGGCGCGACTGAGAAACGGGCTGGACCCGATCCGGACCCCACCGTATGAGGGTGTATCTCCACTGCTTTCGAAATGTACACTCCGAGTTTCCGGAGCCCGGCCGCGCCGTCGGGTTCCCACCATCGGTTTTTCTGTTCGTCGACCAACGGAGGAGCGACCATGTCGAGAAAGACCATTGCAACCTGGGCGGCCGCCTGCCTGACGATGGCGGCCACGGGGCCGGCCGCGGCGTACACCATGGGAGGGCCGGGCTCCGGGGTGGTGGTGCCCTATGTCTATCACAACGGACCCGGCGAGACCACGGCGGTGGGATTGGTCACCGGCGATGCGACCACCTGC
>JALSSO010000074.1 GCA_026984215.1 Gammaproteobacteria bacterium
TGGTGGCGGTCTCCAACTACGAGCCCGGCGGCGTGCGGGTCTTCGATGCCCGAACCCTGGAAATGGTCGCCGACCTGCCGGCCCGCACCCGCGACGGCCGCAATTCCAAGGTGGTGGGGCTGGTGGATGCCCCCGGAGAGCGCTTCGTCTACAGCCTGTACGATGCCGGCGAGATCCGCATCGCCGATTTCAGCCGGGGCGCCGAGCCTCAGGTGCAGGTGATCCGCGACGTGGGCCGGCAGCCGTACGACGGCCTGATCACGCCCGACGGGCGCTACTACATCGCCGGGCTGTTCGGCGAGGACGGCCTGGCCTTGGTGGATCTGTGGCACCCGCAACGGGGCGCGCGCAAGATCCTGGCCGATTACGGACGGGGCGAGAAGCGGTTGCCCGTGTACAAGATGCCGCACCTGGAGGGCTGGGCGGTGGCCGGTGACTTGGCCTTCCTGCCCGCGGTGGGCCGCCACGAGGTACTGGTGGTGGACATGAACACCTGGAAGGAACGCGCGCGGATCCCCGTAGCCGGCCAGCCGGTGTTCGTGGAGGCGCGGCCCGACGGGCGCCAGGTCTGGGTCAACTTCGCCGTCCCCGACAACGGCAAGGTGCAGGTGATCGACGCCGAGACGTTCCGGGTGATCGACACCCTGCGGCCCGGCCGGGCGGTGTTGCACATGGAATTCGCCCCCCGTGGCGAAGTGGTGTGGCTGTCGGCGCGGGACGACGACCGGGTGCTGGTGTACGACACCCGGACGTTGCAGGTGCTGGGCCGCCTGGAGGCCGTCAAGCCCAGCGGCATCTTCTTCACCTGGCGGGCGGATCACATCGGACTGTGAAGGGAGGAAACCGGATGGCCGGCGCGGCAGAACGAACGCCCACCCGCACCGAAGCGCCGCTTTCGGAGACGGACCGGCGGTTGCTCGACGCCTACCAGCGGGCCTTTCCCCTCACGCCCCGGCCCTTCGCGGTCATCGCCGAGGAGTTGGGATTGACCGAGGCCCAGGTCATCGAGCGTTTCCGCCGGTTGCAGGCGCGCGGTTACG
The DNA here is from genome assembly GCA_026984215.1 of Gammaproteobacteria bacterium. GTDB lineage: Bacteria > Pseudomonadota > Gammaproteobacteria > JAJDOJ01 > JAJDOJ01 > JALVEU01. The sequence goes on from JALSSO010000074.1 coordinate 1,041, forward strand.
TGAGCCGCATCGGCCCGGTCTTCAGCCCGGGACGGGTGGGGGTGAGCACCCTGGCCGCCCTGGCGGTGCCGGCGGACCGTCTGGAGGCGGTGGCCGCGCTGGTGAGCTCGTACCCCGAGGTGAACCACAACTACCAGCGCGACCACGCCTTCAACCTGTGGTTCGTGGTCACCGCGCCCGAGGCGGCGCGGCTCGATGCGGTACTGCGGGAGATCGAGGCGCGCGTGGGGCTTCCCGTGCTGGACCTGCCCATGGAGCGGGACTATCACATCGACCTGGGGTTTGCGCTGTGGTGTTGAAGGCCGGCGGTGAAGCGCGCGATCGCGCCCTGATCCGGGCGATCCAGAACGGGCTGCCGCTGACGCGCCGCCCCTATGCGCGCATCGGGCTGGAGCTCGGCATGAGCGAGGCCGAGGTCATCGAACGGATCCGGCGGCTCCAGGCGGCGGGCGCCATCAAGCGCTTCGGGGTGGTGGTCAATCACCGGGCGCTGGGCTTTCGCGCCAACGGCATGGTGGTCTGGGACATCCCCGACGACCGGGTGGATGCGGCGGCCCGCCGCTTGGCGGACATGGATTGCGTGACCCTGTGTTATCGGCGTCCCCGTCGGCCGCCCCGCTGGAACTACAATCTGTTCACCATGGTGCACGGGCGGGACGAGCGCACGGTGCGCGAGCGCATCGAACGGATGGCGCGCGAGGCGGATCTGGAAGACGTGCCCCGCGAGGTCCTGTTCAGCCGGCGCTGTTTCAAGCAGCGGGGAGCGCGCTACGCATGATCGGCCCGGAACTGGATGCGCTGGACCGGCGGATCATCAACCGGTTGCAGGAGGGTTTTCCCCTGTGCGAACACCCCTACCGGGCCGCGGCCGAGGGGTTGGGCATCGACGAGGCCACGTTGATCGCGCGGCTGGAGCGGCTGCTCGAGGCCGGCGTGCTGTCGCGCTTCGGGCCGCTCTACAACGCCGAGGCCATGGGCGGCGGGCTGACGCTGTGTGCGATGCAGGTGCCGGAGGCGCGTTTCGACGAGGTCGTCGAACAGGTCAACCGTCATCCGGAGGTGGCGCACAACTACGCCCGCGACCACGCGCTCAACCTGTGGTTCGTGGTGGCCACCGAGCGCCCCGATCAGGTCGCCGAGGTCATCGGCCGGATCGAGGCGGAGACCGGCCTGGCGGTGCTCGACCTGCCCAAACTGCGGGAGTTCCACCTCTCGCTGAGATTCGAGGCATGAACGGCCCCGTGCCCGTGGCGGGACTGCATCCGGCGGCGGTTGCGGAGCTGGACGCGGTGGACCGGGCATTGATCCGGGCCACCCAGGCGGGCCTTGCGCTGGTGCCGCGCCCCTACCACGCACTGGCCGAACGTCTGGGCATCGGGGCCGACGAGGTGATGGCTCGCCTGCGGCGGATGCAGGCCGCGGGCGTCATCCGTCGTATCGGGGCCGTTCCCAACCACTATCGGCTGGGTTACCGGGCCAACGGTATGAGCGTGTGGGACGTGCCGGATGCGCAGGTGGCCGAGGCCGGGAGCCTGCTGGCCGAATCCGGCCTGGTGAGCCATTGCTACGAGCGCCCGCGCCATCGGCCGCTGTGGCCGTACAACCTGTTCGCCATGGTCCACGGCCGCACCCACCGAGAGGTGGAAGACAAGATCGCACGCCTGCGGGCCCTGCTGGGTGGGCGCGTGCGCGCCTGGGACGTGCTCTACAGCACCCGCATCCTCAAAAAGACCGGATTGCGGCTGCGCTGAGTCCACGGGCGACCATGACAGAGAGGACGCAGGGGGTAAACCGCACGAGTGCGGCGCCTGCGACGATTCGGGTCCTGAGGGGCCGTTGAACGGGATGCCGACATGTTCCGAGTCAGCCAATACATGAAGACGCTGGTGGAAGACGCGCCGCTCGGGCCGCAACGCAAGCCCGCCGGGCCGGTGGTGATCTGGAATCTCATCCGGCGCTGCAATCTCACCTGCAAGCATTGCTATTCCATCTCGGCGGACACGGACTTTCCCGGCGAGCTGTCCACCGAGGAGGTCTTCGCCGTCATGGACGACCTGCGGGCGTACGGGGTGCCGGTGCTGATCCTGTCCGGTGGAGAGCCGCTGCTACGCCCGGACATCTTCGAGATCTCCGAGCGGGCCAAGGCCCTGGGGTTCTATACCGGCCTGTCCACCAACGGCACGCTCATCGACGCGGTCATGGCCGACCGGATCGCGGCGGTGGGCTACGACTATGTGGGGATCAGTCTGGACGGCATCCGCGCCACCCACGACCGTTTCCGGCGCAAGCCGGGCGCCTACGAGGCCTCCCTGCGGGCCCTGCGGCTGTGCCGGGATCGCGGCATCAAGGTGGGCGTGCGCTTCACGCTGACCCAGGACAACGCCGGGGACCTGCCCCGCCTGCTCGACCTGGTCGAACGGGAGCGGTTCGGGAAGTTCTACCTTTCGCACCTCAACTACGCCGGCCGCGGCAACCGCAACCGGACCCACGACGCCTTTCTGTCCACCACCCGCCAGGCCATGGACCTCATCTTCGAGACCACGCATCGCTGGGCCCTGGAGGGGGCGCCTTTCGAGGTGGTCACGGGCAACAACGACGCCGACGGCGTGTATCTGCTCCACTGGGCGGCCCGTCACTACCCGGATCGCGTCGAACGCCTACGCGAGCGCCTGCGGCGTTGGGGCGGCAACAGCTCCGGGGTGAACATCGCCAACATCGACAACCTCGGCCGCGTTCATCCCGACACCTTCTGGTGGCACTACAGCCTAGGCAACGTCAAGGAACGCCCGTTCTCCCAGATCTGGGAGGACACCTCCGACCCCATCATGGCGGGACTCAAGGCCCGTCCGCGCCGGATCTCCGGCCGCTGCGGGCGGTGCGCCCATTTCGACGTCTGTGGCGGCAACACCCGGGTGCGCGCCCTGCAGCTCCATGACGACCCCTGGGCCGAGGATCCGGCCTGCTATCTCAGCGACGAGGAGATCGGGCTGGACGAGCCCCTCCATCCACGGGCCGACGGCCTGCACGCACTGCTTCGCCGGATGCCGGCGCGCCGCGCGGCGCCGCCGCGCGGCTGAGCGCATCCCCTCACGGGCCGGGCGGATTTGCACCCGGCCACCCCGCCAAAGCGCGCCGGCGGCGGACTGCGCCGCCCACGGCGGGATGTCGGCGGCGTTCAGCCGTCCTGGCGCCCAGGGGGGCGGGGCGTGTCATCCGCCTGCGCATACATCAGCGTGGTGATCTGCTCGGCCACCAGGCCGATCAGAAAGACCAGGAAGGCGCTCAGCAACAGCATGGCGCTCATGTTGGAAAAACGGGGCCCCCCCGTGAGCCAGGTGTAGAGATAAAGCCCCAGACCACACAAGAAAAACAGTACGCTGGCCGGGAAAAACACCTTGAGCGGGGAGTAGAGCACGCCGATCCGGAAGATGATGAGCAAAAAGCGCAGTCCGTCCCGGGCCAGGCGGATGTGACTCTTGCCCTTGCGCGCGGCGGCGTGAAAGGGGACATAGGCCACCGGGTGGCCCGAGCGGAAAAAGGCCATGGTGATGGTGGTCGGGTAGGAGAATCCATTGGGCAACAGGTACAGGAACTCGCGGAAGCGCTCGGCCCGCACCGCCCGGAACCCGGAGGTGAGGTCCAGGACACGGTGGCCCGTCATCAGGCTGGCGAGTCGGTTGTAGAGATAGTTGCCCAGCAGACGCCGCTTGCCGGCCTGCGAGGCGGCCGTCCGCGCCCCCACCACCATCTCGTAGCCGTCGTCGAGCTTGGCCAGCAGGGACGGGATGAGCTCCGGCGGATGCTGCCCGTCGGCGTCCATGAACACCAACACCTCGCCGCGTGCGTTGCGCGCGCCGGTCTTGACCGCCGCCCCGTTGCCCATGGAATAGGGGTGGCGCACTACCCGCGCCCCGCCCGCCTCGGCCACGGCGGCCGTCTCGTCGGTGGAACCGTCGTCCACCACCAGGATCTCCGCGGCATCGCCCGCGGCCTCGCGCACCCGCGGCAACAGCGCCCGCAGGTGCTCCGCCTCGTTCTTGGCGGGGATGACGACGGACAGTAGGGCTGGCGGGGTGGGTATGGGCATGAGCTCATCCCCCGCCCATCTCGTTCGAGGCGGCGCAATGCCGCCCGGCGGCCCGGGCATCTTCGCCGATGACCGCTTTGAGGCGCTGGATTTCGCGCTGGTAATAGTCCCTGCGCGCGCGGCCGTCGGGGTCGGTGTCGATCAACGCCCGGGCGCGGTCGAGTCGCGCCAGCGCCGCGCAGTAGTGCTCATGGGTGGCGAGCACGGCCGCTTGCATCATGGCGGTTTCCACGCGGGGTTGTTGCTCCAGGGCCTGATCCATGTGCTGGAGCGCGCGGGGCAGATCCCCCCCGTAGGCGTACAACGCGCCCAGCTCGTGCTGGATCTTGGCGCGGAAGACACCCGCGGCCCGCACATGGGGATTGCGGTCCAGCGCCTCCCACAGTGCGGCCATCCAGGCCGTGTCGAGCGCGTGGTCCATGCCCCCCGTTACATCGCGGCTCAGCTGTTCGGCGGCCACGAGGGCGTCGGCGTTGGGAAGGGTCTGTCGCGCCGCGCTCAGCGCCCGCGCCTTCATGGTCGCGTCGATGGGTGCGCCGCTTCTCAGGCTGAGCCGGATCAACTGGAGCTGCACGGCCAGGTTGGACGGGTGGCGTTCGGCCGCGGCACGGAGCAGTTCCACCGCTGCGGCGGGATTGACCTGCTGCTGCAGTATCTCCGCGGCACCCAACTGCGCGCGGGCCGAACCGGGGTTTCGGTGCGCCCAGTCCAGATAGAGCTGGGTCCGGTCGCTCCAGGCGTCGGCCCGCACGGCGAGCAGGCCGGCCAGCGCCAGGGTGGCGGCGCCCGCCGTCCACCGCGCCCCCTGGGGGTGTCGCCCGTGCCAGCGAACGAGCAGGGCGGCCAGCGGCAGGAACAGGAACAACGACGGAAGATAATTGCGGTGCTCGAAATAGAGCTCCAGCGGAACCACGGTCGATTCCAGCAGGTGGGCGGCGAAAAAGAACAGGATCGCCGTGCTCAACAGCGGCCAGCGCCGGCGCGTCAGCCAGGCCCCCGGCACGAGCACGAGGATCGCCACGGTGGAGGCGAGCGTGGTCACGGGTTCCAGGAGCGAGTGGGAAGGGGCGATGTCGTCGCGGAACATCCCCAGGGTGAACGGGCGGGGCAGGACCAACTGTGCCAGGTAGTCCATCAGGATCCGGGTCTCCGTGAGCAACCGCTCCCAGGGGGTGAAGCCCCGCAACGCCGCGGTCGCGGCGCTGCCTTGCAGCGCGGTCCAGACCAGGTAGCCGAACACCGCCACACTCGGCGTCCACAGGAGCACCGCCCGCCAGCGCCAGTCGGGACGGATCCCGCTGCGTGACAAGAGGGTGCCTTCCAGCACCAGCACGAGCAGGGGCAACAAGGCTCCGTTTTCCTTGGACAGGGTGGCCAGCGCGGTGGCCAGCACCAAGGAGCCGGTCATCCACGCGTAGGCCTTTCGCGGGGCCACCTCGAGCCGCCGGCGCCCCCAGAGATAGCCCGCGAGGCCCAGCAACACGAAAAAGGCCGAAAGCTCGGCCATGCGCTGGATCACGTAGAGCACCGTGGAGACGTGCAGCGGATGCAAGAGCCAGAACGCCGCCCCCAGCGCGCCAGTCCACAGGATCCGCTCGCGCGACAGGCCGAGCCGCGCCTGTTCCAGCCCCAGCTTGAACACCACGAACAGCAGCAGGCCGTTGAGCAGATGCAGCAGGATGTTCTTGTATTTGAGCCGCTCGGGATCGGCCGGCCACTGGCGCGCGTCGATGAGGAAGGTCAGCATGGAGACAGGCCGGCCCGTGGGTCCCGCGAAGGCCTCGTCCAGGTACAGCTTCAGCCGCGGCAGGTCCTTCACGCCCCCATGGGCGCTGAGTTCTTTCAGGTTCGGGTAGTCGTCGAACATGAAGTCGCCGGGCAGGCCCAGCCGATAGGCGAGGAAGGCCCCTGTCCATACCAGGGCGAGAAAGGCGAACACGGCCAGATCGTTGCGTGCGGCGGCGCTCTGGGGCATGGCGGTCAGTCCGTGGATGGAGAATCGAGGGCCCGGCGGCGCTGCGTAGCATACTCGCGTTCGAGCCGCCGGGACAGGATCGCCAGGCGCAGTTGCTTGCGTCTTAGGGCCGTCACGCCTAGCCGGTCCCGGCGGGCGAGGGCCTCGAGCTCGGCCAGGGCCTCGTCGCGCAGCCCGGCCTGGGCCAGCAGGACGATCAGCTCGATGCGGGGGTCCAGCGCATCGGGCGCCTGGGCCACCGCCCGGCGTTGCAGCGCGATGGCCCGCGCGATGTCGTGTTCCACGTCGCGCGCATACTGGGCGCGATTGCGCAGGAGACGGACGTGATCGGCGGTGGGGTTGGCCGCCGCGGCGTCGATGATCTGCACCAGGCGCTGGCGCACCCGGGGGCAGGCGCCCTTGGCGGCGCAGGCCGTGAGCGAACGGATGCCGTTGATCGTGCTGGCCGAAAGCGGTCCCTCTCCCAGCCGTCCGATCAACCGGTCGATCAAGGGGTCCACCGGCCCCCGCCGCCAGGTATCGCGCAGCAGGATCCATCCGATCAGCGCCTCCGGCGGGTCGTCGAACCGGTCCGCGATCCGGCGGTACAGCGCCTCGGCGCGCTCGATCAGGGTCTCCCGCGTGTCCGGATCTTCGCTGCGCGCCGCTTGCTCGATTAGCGTCTCGCCGGCCAGCAGTTGTGCGCGCAGCGAGGCCGTGCGCGCCTCCAGATAGGCCAACCGGGGCGCTGGATCATCGGCCCAGCGCTGGGCTCGGGCATGGGTCTGGGTGGCCAGCACGGCACCGACCACGAGGCCCGCGGCCGCCGTCGCCCAGGGGGCGGTCCGGGTGGAGAGGCGGGCCAGCGTCCCGGCGAGGAGCACCGCGGCGGCCAGGATCGGACCGAACAGGGGCAGGTAATTGCGATGCTCGAAGACCAGCTCCAGGGGCGCGATGGTGGATTCCAGCAGGTGTCCGCCCAGGAACCACAGAATCGCGAAGGCCAGCCAGGGCCAGCGCTTCCTGCCGGCCAGTCCGACACCCAGCAGGCCCGCCAGGCCCAGCACGGCGGGCAGCGTGGTGGGCGGCGACCACAGGCCGGTGGACAGGGCGAAATCGTCGTGATACAGGCCCATCTGCGCGATCCGCGGCCAGACGAGCTGGCCGATGTACCACCACAGGACCCGCGTCTCGGTCAGCATGCGTTCCGCCATGTTGAACGGCCGGGCGGCATAGCCCGGCAGAAAGTAGGCGATGGCGGCTACGAGCAGCAGGGTGCCCAGTAGCCCGAGCCCGCCGATCCAGACCGTCCGCGGCACGCGCCCGAAGGCGTGCCGCAGGGGGGCGATGGGGTATCGCCGCCAGAGCAGGGTGCCTTCGATGACCGCGAGATAGACGGGCAGTAACAGGGCGTTTTCCTTGCTCAGCACGGCCGCGGCCCAGAGGACCAGGATCCAGGGGGCCGCGCGGCCGAGCGCCGGCGCGCCGTGGATGCGCCCGCGCACATAGAGCAGCAGCGCCGCCACCAGGAACAGGGCGGACAGGCTGTTCATCCGCTGGATGGCGTAGGCCACCGAGGTGAGGTTCAGCGGGTGAACCCACCAGACGACGGTGGCGGCGGCCGCCGCGACGGTGGCGTCGGGTTGCGGAATATCGGCCAGCCGAGTCAAGCGGCGCGCGAGCAGGAACAGCAGGCCGCCCACGGCCAGATGGATGCCCAGATTGACCCATTTGAGCGAGGCGATGCTGGCGCCCAGGCCCTGGATCTGGGCCGCGAAGCTCAGCATGGCCAGCGGGCGATGGGTGGGGCCGCTGTTGTTGCCCCAGGCGGCCTCCCACACCCCGAGCAGCCCGCCGCCGCGTTGCGTGTACAGAGGGGCGATGTGGGCGTAGTCGTCGAACAACAAGATCGAGGAAAGCGAAGGCCCGTAGGCCCAGCCGGCGAGCAGCAGGCCCGCGACCAGTAGTATGAAGCCGGTCTTGCTTGGTGAACCGGGTTGCCGGTCGGCCATGGACCCGGCGCGCCTTACCGCCACCCGGAGCGGTGATCCGCGGCGTGCCGGAACCGAAACGACGTACCGCGACAGGAGCCGAGGGATTTCATGTGCCCTGGCAGTTGGCGGGCAGGTACTTCGCTTCCACTCCGGAGCCCTTCAGGCAGCTCCAGTCTACGTTGGTGGTGGACGTGATGGGCGACAGTACCACGATCACCGCCCCGTCGGCGATGTTGCAGGCGGCGCCGAGGCCCTGCGCGGTGGCCACGAGCCGGTCCTGGGTGTCGTCCCATTTGACCGACTGGACGTATTTGCTGTCCATGTCGCTGATCCACCACTGCGAGGAAGAGGGCAGCGATTGCTGGGAAAGATAGTATTCCGAGACCGCGGTCTTTGCGGGCGCCAGCGCATTGATGGCCTCGGAGATCTTGGCGCGGCAGGTGTAGTCCTGATAGGCGGGGATGGCGATGGCGGCCAGGATGCCGATGATGGCCACCACGATCATCAGTTCGATGAGCGTGAAGCCGGAAGGGCCCGTTCCGTGAGAGACTACCTGCCGTGGCAAAGGAGACATGATTCGCGCACTCCCCGCAGCCGGTGGATCGCTGTTTGCTGCAATCAATGTGTGATCGTGCGGTTCCGGCCAGTCGGATCTGGGGGCACGAAGAGCGCCCCCAGATCCCGCCATACTGTCGGATTACGTGTCCTGACAGTCGGCCGGCAAGTACTTGGTATCGACGTCGGTCCCTTTCTTGCAGTTCCAGTCGACGCGGGCCGTCGAGGTGATCGGCGACAACACGACGGCCTCGTCGCCATCGCCCAGGTTACACCCGATGGCACTTCCTTTGATGGTGACCACGATGTTGTTGCTCGACCACAAGACCGATTGCACGTATTTGCTATCGATGTCGGTGGTCCAGTTGGCGTTAGCCGGCAGACTGCCCTGGCTGATGTAATACTCCGAAACGGCGGCTTTCGCCGGGGCGGCCGCTTCGATGGCCTCGGAGATCTTGGCGCGGCAGGTGTAGTCCTGATAGGCGGGGATGGCGATGGCGGCCAGGATGCCGATGATGGCCACCACGATCATCAGCTCGATCAGGGTGAAGCCTTGCTGGGTGCGTTGCAGGGTTGTCATGGGATGGTTCTCCTTTCGTGCCATGAAAAGGTTCGATGTGAGGGCGTGGGATTCTTCTCCCCACGCCTATCGAAAGGAAAGCACGCTCCGTGCCAGCCCGGCCCGCCCCGGATCGCGAAGATGAACGGCCCCATCGCGGCGATGGAAGGTGGTGTGCGTCCTGCGTGTCGCCCAGCGGGCCACGCAGGCTTGTCGGAATCGGACGAGTTGTGTCGCTTTGTGACGTGCCGCGACGCGCGGTGATATCTCCCGCCGGCGTGTCAACGGGCGGGCCACAGGCGCCAGAGGATGAGCAGGATGCCGGCGAACTGGCTCACCCAGAACAGGAAGCTCCAGCGCAGCCACGCCGCGTGGCCGCGCTCGATCTCCCGCGTGAGTCGAAGCTCGACTTCGCGGACTTCCCTGCGGACCTGCTCGATTTCCTTGGTGAGCTTGAGCTCGGTTTCCTTGATTTCGGCGCGGACCTGCTCGATTTCCTTGGTGAGCTTGAGTTCGGTTTCCTTGATTTCGGCGCGGACCTGCTCGATTTCCTTGGTGAGCTTGAGTTCGGTTTCCTTGATTTCGGCGCGGACCTGCTCGATTTCCTTGGTGAGGTCGGCGCGGACCTGCTCGATTTCCTTGGAGAGATCGGCGCGGACCTGCTCGATTTCCTTGGAGAGATCGGCCCGGACCTGCTCGATTTCCGTGGTGAGATCGGCGCGGACCTGTTCGATTTCCTTGGTGAGGTCGGCGCGGACCTGTTCGATTTCCTTGGTGAGGTCGGCGCGGACCTGCTCGATTTCCTTGGTGAGGTCGGCGCGGACCTGCTCGATTTCCTTGGTGAGGCGCAGCTCGGTCTCGGAGAGCTCGCGCCGGGTGGCGGTCTCGGCCAGGTTGGGGTAACGCTCGGCCAGGGCCTCGAAGGCCTCGGCGATGATGCGCGCCCGGGTTTTGTCGTCGGCGGCGCTGGCCAGCTTTTCGTAGAGCTCGATGACAGAGGACATGGGGGGATGCAATACGGTCCACGGTCCGGCGGGACGTCAGTCTATCATACGCGCCGAGCCGATCAGTCGATGCCCAGTTTCCGCAGGCGGTAGCGGAGTTGGCGAGGGGTCAGGCCGAGCTTCTCCGCGGCGCGCGTGCGGTTCCAGCGGGTCTCCTCCAGGGCTTGCAGGATGAGGGCTCGCTGCTGTTCGGCGAGGTGACCCTCGAGTGCCACCGTGCGGGGCGGGTGTGTCGCCGGGGCGGCGCGCTCGGCCGGCGGCGCGTCCTCGCCGTCCTGCGCCGGCAGGGAGAGGTCGGCGGCGTGGATGACGGGCCCGTCGCACAGGGTGGCGGCGCGTTCCAGGAGATTCTCGAGCTCGCGCACGTTGCCCGGGAAGGGGTGGCGTCGCAGACGTTCGGCGGCCTCCTCGGACAAGGTCTTGACCGGCTCGCCCCATTGGGCGGCCAGGCGTTGGAGGATGTGGTCCGCCAGCAGGGACAGGTCTTCGGTCCGCTCGCGCAGGGGCGGCACATGCAGTTCGATGACGTGGATGCGGAAGTAGAGGTCGTGTCGGAACCGGCCCGCATCGACTTCCTCCTGGAGACGCTTGTGGGTGGCGGTCAGGATGCGCACGTCCACGGGCGTCTCTTCGTAGGCGCCAACGGGTTTCACCGCGCGCTCCTGGATGGCGCGCAACAGCTTCACCTGCATGTCCAGCGGTAGCTCGGCGATCTCGTCCAGGAACAGGGTGCCGCCATGGGCGGCCCGGAACAGCCCGGGTTTGTCGGCCGTCGCTCCGGTGAACGCGCCCTTCACGTGCCCGAAGAATTCGCTCTCCATCAGTTCGCCCGGGATGGCCCCGCAGTTGACCGCCACGAAGGGTCCTTGGGCGCGCGGGCCCATGGCATGGACATGCCGGGCCACGAGCTCCTTGCCGGTGCCCGACTCGCCATGGATGTGGACCGGCGCTTGGCTGCGGGCCACCTTGCGGATCATGTCCTTGAGCCGGCGCATGGCCGGTGAGTCGCCCAGCAAGGGAGGAACGTCCCCCGGGCGTGCCTGGGTGTCGGGGGCCGCGGGCAGGCCCCCTGAGCGCAGGGCGTTGCGCACCAGCTCGCGTAGGTTGTCGAGCTCCACGGGCTTGGATACGAAATCGAAGGCGCCGGCCTTGAGGGCCTCGATGGCGGTTTCCATGCTGCCGTAGGCGGTGATCACGGCCACCGGCAGGCCGGGACGCTCACGCTGGATCTCCCGCACCAGCTCCAGGCCGGTCCCGTCCGGCAGACGCAGATCGGTCAGACAAAGGTCGAAAGGGCGGCCTGCGAGCCGGGTTCGGGCCTCGCCCAGATCCGCGGCGCTCTCGGTCTCCAGTCCCATGCGTCCCAGGGTGATCTCCAGCAGCTCGCGCAGGTCGGGCTCGTCGTCGACGATCAGAATGCGTTTCGAGGGTGCCATGGATGCATCGCGGGTCCGGTGATGGGCCAGGGCGCGTAGCGCCACGCGCTATTGTATATTGCGCACGCGCGCCTGCTCGGCTGGCACGTCGGCCGATTTGCGCGTTCGGGCCTTCATTGGCTAGGCTTCGCGAATGGTTTGGCCCGGAGATTCGAGCCCGATGGACACCCCTCGGTTTCCCTCCGTCGCGTTCGAGGAGATGAACGCGCTCCATGCCCGAGAGGCCGAGCGCCTGGGCCGGGTCCGGGCGTTGGTGGACGAGGCCAGGTCCGGGCAGGAGCGCCACCGCGCCATCGGGGATGCCTTGGCGGTCTGGCTCGCCGAAGTGCGCGCGCACTTCGCGGCCGAGGAGGGCTGGATGCGGGAGGCGGATTTCGGCCCCTATGAGCTGCACCGCTCGGAGCATGCCAAGGCCCTGCGCGAACTCGACGCCCTGGTGCGCAATTGGCACCATGCGCCGGACCTGGAGCGTCTGGCGGTGTTCGTGGAGTTCGAGTGGCCCCTGTGGCAGGAACAGCACATCATCAGTTTCGATGCCACGGCGGCGCAGTACCTCCGGCATCGGGGAGGCGGTGACCCGTGAGCGGCGCCGGGGAGGATCCGCTCACCCTGGCCCAGGCCTTCTATCGCGACGAGACCAACGACCAACTCACCTATCTCACGCTGGCCCGGGGCGCGCGGAACCCCGCCATCCGTGAAACCCTGGAACGGATCGCCGCCATGGAGGCGGGTCATGCACGGTTCTGGGCGCATGTGATCGAGATGCGAGGTGGGCGGGTGCCGCAGCCGCGCGTCCGCCGCCTGCGGCTGGTCTGGCTGCGGCTGTTGCAGCGCTTGTTCAGCCCGGTGATTCTGGTGTCCCTGCTGGAACTGGGCGAGGCGGGCGCGCAGCAGGCCTATTTCCGGTTGTGGCGGGAGGGCCGGCTGGAGCCGGAGGAACGCCAGCGGCTGCGGGCGATCATCGAGGACGAGCTGGAGCACGAACTCACCTTCCGCCGCGAGGCCGAGAAGCTGGGGCTGGCCAACGTGCGGGACTTCATTCTCGGCATGAACGACGGCCTGGTGGAGATACTCGGCGCGGTGACCGGGCTGTCGGCCGCCTATGCCGGAAATCCGCGGGTGGTCGCGGTCAGCGGACTGGTGGTGGGCGTGGCCGGGGCCCTGTCCATGGGGATCGGGGCCTTCGTCTCGGTGCGTTCCCAAAGGCAGGTCGACGAGGGGCGGCGTGAGCACCTGGATCTTTTGTTCGAGGTCGCCCCAGCGCGGGCTGCGGAAGAGCTGCGCCAGCGCCTGCGGGAGTCGGGCATACCTGGGCCCGTGGTGGAGGAGGTGGCCGACCGCCTGGCTGACAATCCGCAGGCCCTGCGCCGGTTGCTCGCACCGGCGGGTGGAGAGAACGAATTGCGCTCGGCATTGTTCACGGGCGGGGCCTATCTGTTCGGCGTGGTGTTCCCGGTGACCCCTTACGTTCTGGCCGAAGATTCCCGTGCGGCGCTGCTCGGATCGGTGGCCCTGGCCGGGGTGGCCTTGGCCGTGGTCGGCGGCGGGATCGCCCTGGTCTCCGGCATCCGCCTGCGGACCAAGATCGCCGAGATGCTGCTGGCGGGGTTCTCGGCCGCGGGTCTGGCCTATGCATTCGGCCGCCTGATGCAGGCCGGGTTCGGCATCGAGGTCTGACCCAACCCGCGGGATAACGTGAGTCAAGGATTTCCGGGACCGATTGGGGCAGATTCCCTCCCTTCGTGAAGTGCAAGTCAGGGGGAGAAGACCGTGATACCCATGCCGACCCGACCGGTGGACCCGGACAGCGTGCCCGAGCTGCCCGTGGCCCGCATGAACACCACACACCGCGAGGAAGTGGAGCTGGTCAACCGCATCGCCGAATGCCTGGAAGAGGGCGGCGCGCCCTGTGCGGCGCTGGATGCCCTGCTCGGCGAATGGGAGGCCCATACCGAGGCCCATTTCGAGCGCGAGAACCGCTGGATGCGGGACTATCGCTTCCCCGCCTATCCGGTCCACGCGGGCGAACACGCGCGCGTGTTGGAACACCTGCGCGGATTGTGTGCGGGCTGGCGCGAAACCGGGCGCACGGATGAGCTCAGGCGTTTCGTGCGGGAGGAATGGCCGCGGTGGTTCGAGCAACACCTGGCCAGCATGGACGCGGTCACCGCCCAGTACCTCGCACGGGTGGCGGGGCCGGATCTGGAGTAGGCTAGCGCAACCGTTGTATATCGGAAACCCGGCGTACGGGCGCGGTCGATGCAAGACGTGGGACGGTGGACGGGGCGCCTAACATGGAAACGCCGAGGAGTGCCGGACGGCCACGGGTGCTGTTCGTGCCCGTGTCGGGGCCCGAAGGCATCGGGGAGTTCGTGCGCTGCCGGATGATCGCCCGGGCGCTGCTCGCCGCGCAGCCCGGGGTGGATGTGCGCTTCGTCGTCGCGCGCGACGCGCCGTACCGGGACACGGTCCCTTTCCGCTGTTTCCACACCGAGGGCTCCCCAACCCGGCATCCGGGCGAGGTGGACCGCATCCTGCGGGATTTCCGGCCCTGGGTGGTGGTGTTCGACGGGGCTGGACGCACGCGCAACTTCGTGACGGCGCGGCGCCTGGGAGCGCGATCGGTCTGGATCAGCACCTATCGGCGGCGGCGGCGCAAGGGCCTGCGCTGGCGGCGCCTGCGTGCCCTGGATGCGCACTGGATCGTGCAACCGGAATTCGTCGACGGCGGGCTGCGTCCGTGGGAACGATGGAAGTGCCGCCTGGCGCGGCGGCCCGAGCCGGTGTTTCTCGGCCCGGTGCTTCCCGAGCCCAGGCGGCCAGAGGGGCTTGGGATCCCCGCGGCGGGTTTCTGGCTGGCGTCGGCGGGCGGCGGCGGCCTCAGACGGCGTGGCGTGAACGTGTCGTCCTGGTTCGCCGGGCTGGCCGAGGCGGTCACGCGGCGCACCGGTCTGGCCGGGATCGTGGTCATGGGCCCGAACTTCACCGGCGAGCCGCCCGGCAGCACCGTCAACCGTATCGTGCCGGCCGTTTCTCCGGAAGCGATGGTCTGGCTGCGCGCGCACGCGCGGTTCGCGCTGATCGGCGGGGGATCGTCGAGCCTGCTGCAGACGGCTGCGCTGGGCACGCCGAGTGTGGCGGTGGCGCTCAACCGGGACCAGCACCGGCGGATCGCCCGGTTCGCCCGGGCGGGGTTGACGGTGGCGGGTGGTCCGAGTGACGCCGCGCTGGTGGGGCAGTGCGCCGAACTGCCCGAACGGCTCCCGCGCGCGGCGCTGCGCCGCCGCGCGTCGCGCCTGCTGGATCGGGGGGGGCTCGACGGGATCGTGGATGCGTTACGCCGGCTGCTTTGAGGACCCCGCACCGGGGGAGTATGGGGTGCCGTTCGACATCAGCCGGTCCAGCACCGCGGTCACCTCGCCCACGGTGATCCGGGCCATGGCATGCGGCGCGCGCACGCGCCGGCCCCAAGGCGCCTCTTCCACGGACAGGCCGTATTCGGCCCGTAGGGCTTCGGGATACCGGTTCACCGTCCATTGCGCGCTCAGATAGGGTCGTGCGCGATCGGGGTTGGTGCAGGCATAGAGGCCGATGACCGGCGTACCCACCGCCGTGGCCATGTGGGCGGGCCCCGAGTCCGGCGCCACGAGCGCCGTGGCCCGCTCGAGCAGGGCCAGGACCTGCTTGAGGGTGGTGCGGCCCACCAGGTCGGTCACGGGCACGTCCGCCTGGGCGCGGATGGCGCGGGCGTATTCGCGTTCGATGGCCGAGTCTCCGCCGCTCAGGACCACCTGCATGCCGTGTCTCGTCGCGGCGTGGCGGGCCACGGCGGCATAGCGATCGGGGAGCCAGTTCCGGTAGGCGAAGCTCGAACAGGGGCTGATCACCAGGGCCGGGCCGGTCACGATCCGGGCCGCCCAGGCGCGGTCCCCCTCGGGGATCGGGATGTCCCAGCGCAGCTCCCGCCGGGTGAGCCCCAGCGCGGCGGGGAACTCGAAGAAACTCTCGAGCACGTGCTGGCGGGGGACGGCGGAGATCCGCCGGTTGGTGAACAGCCATTGCAGGTCCTTCGCGCGCGCCCGGTCGAAGCCCACCCGGATGCGCGCGCGCACCGCCGTGGAGTACAGGCTCGCGCGCAGGGACATCTGCATGTGGAACAATACGTCGAAGCGGCGCCCGGCCAGCGCCCGGCGCAAATCGCACCAGGCCCGCGGGCCGCGGCGCTTGTCCACCACCACGAATTCGACCCCCTCCAGCCCCGCCAACAGGGCCTGTTCGGCCTGTCCGACGATCCAGGTGATGCGCGTCGCGGGCCAGTGGCGTTGCAGGGTACGCACCACCGGGACCACGTGGGTGACGTCGCCCAACGCCGACAGGCGCAGGATGCAGAGCTCGCGTGGCGGGGGGGCTTGCATGATCCGCGTAGAATAGCGCGCATGGAACCGACCACGGACCTGATCGAACGGGCACGCGCCTTCGCCGTGGAACGCCATCGGCGAATCGGCCACCGGCGCAAGTACACCGACCAGCCCTACGAGGCGCACCTGGCCAATGTGGCCCGACGCGTGGCGGAGGTCACCGACGACCCCGAGATGATCGCCGCGGCCTGGCTGCACGACGTGGTGGAGGACACCGAGGCCACCCTGGCCGACGTGGAGCGCGAGTTCGGTCGTCCGGTGGCGCGGCTGGTCTCCGAACTCACCGACGTGAGCCGACCGGGGGACGGCAACCGGGCCGAACGCAAGGCGCTGGACCGGGCGCACCTGGCGCGGGCCTCGGCGCGGGCCAAGACCGTCAAGCTGGCCGACCTCATCGACAACTGCCGCGACATCTGCCGCCATGATCCACGCTTCGCGCGTACCTACGCGGAGGAGATGCGGGCGTTGCTGGGGGTGCTGCGCGAGGGGGACCCCGGGCTCCTGCGCGAGGCGCACCGGCAACTGCAAGAGGCGCTGGATCGCTTGGAGAGGACCGCCGCCCCCAAGCCGCCGGAACCCCTCCCGCGCCGCGAAGACCCACTCGTGCGTGGGCCCCATCGCCTCCGACGCCTGTTCCTGGACGAGTTCACTGCCTGGGATCTCGCCGAGCCGCTGCGCTCCTTCGACATGGCTTCGGCGGCCTCCGGCGTGCGCGGGGATCTGGAACGGGCCGGCGTCGAGGTGGCCGGTCTGCGCGACGGGGGGCGGGTGGTGGCCTACGCGCGGCGTGAGGATCTGGGTGAAGGCTATTGCTTCGAATACGCGCGCGGTCTCCGTCCGGACCAGCTGATCGACGCCGATCGTCCGCTGACCGATGTGGTCCACGTACTGACCTTGCACCAGGCGGCCTTCGTCTCCGCGCTGGGGGAGGTGGTGGGCCTGGTGCGGCGCGAAGACTTCAACCAGCCGGTGGGTCGCATGTGGTTGTTCGGTATCGTCACGTTCCTGGAGATGGAATTCACGCGGCTCGTCCGCGCGCATTTCGAAGGCGACGGCTGGACCGCCAAGCTGCCCGCCGGCCGCGTGGACAAGGCCCGCGAGCTTCAGGCCGAACGCCGCCGCCGCGGGCAGGCGGCCGATCTGTTGAGCTGTGCCCAATTCGGCGACAAGGCGCGTGTGCTCATCGAGCATGCCCCCACCCGGGCGCTGCTCGGGCTGGGCTCGAAGAAACGCAGTCACCGGGTGCTCAAGGAGCTGGAGTCTCTGCGTAACCACCTGGCCCACGCCCAGGACATCGTCATCCACGACTGGGCCACGATCGCGCGCCTGGCCTACTGGGTGGCCGAGGGGGCCGAAGGTACCGGGGCGGGGAGGGCGCGGTGAGCGTGGCGCCGGTACCGGCACGTTGGCGCCAAGGCCGTTGTCGATACCTGGTCGATGCGCCCCTGTTGGGGCGGTTGCGGGATGCGGATTTCACACCGCCTGAGGCGGCCGCGCGGGTGGGCGCGGCCGGGCGGGGAGGCGTGCTGGCCGTCGAGTTTCAGGGCCGGCCCGGCGTCCTGCGTCATTACCGGCGTGGGGGCATGGTGGAACGCTGGCTCGGCGACCGGTATCTGTGGACCGGCCTGGAGCGCACCCGGGCCTTTCGGGAATGGCGTTTGTTGGCGCGCTTGGTGGAGCGGGGGTTGCCGGTGCCCCGGCCACTGGCGGCGCGGGTGTGTCGGGATGGCTTGTTCTGGCGCGGGGACCTGGTCACCCTGCGCGTGCCGAGGGCGCGCAGTCTGGCCGAGTGGTTGGACGCCGATCCCGGCCGGGTGGACTGGGCGGCGGTGGGCCGTTGCATCCGCCGTTTCCACGATGCCGGGGTGTGGCACGCGGACCTCAATGCCCACAACGTCCTGCTGGACGACCGGGGCGGCGTGTGGTGGGTGGACCTGGACCGGGGACGGCTGCGCCCGCCCGGGCGCTGGCGGTGGCGCAACCTCGCGCGCCTGGAGCGATCGCTGCGCAAGCTCAGCCGCGAAGCGGGCCGGCCGTTCCCCGAGGAGGGATGGTCGGCCCTGCGCCGGGTCTATGGCGGCGGGGCAGGGCTCAACCCGGCAGGTACTTGATCAGGGCCACCACCAGGCCGCCCACGGCCAGGGTGGTGCCGAAGGACCAGATCATGAACCGGTCGATGCGGCGGGTGAGCAGCTCGAAGCGCTTATCCACCTGCTCGAAGCGCTTATCCACCTGTTCGAAGCGCTTATCCACCTGCTCGAAGCGGCGGTTCATGTCTTCGCGCATCTCTTCGAAGCGCTTATCCACCTGCTCGAAACGGCGTTCCATGAGGCGGAAGCCCTGTTCCATGAGCTCGGCCTGGTGCTTGATGGCCTCTTCCACGCGCACCAGCCGCTCGCGCAGCTCCAGATCGTAGCGCACGGCGGGCGATCCGCATTCCTCATGGATGAGTTTGCGGATCAGGGTGATGTCTTCCTCTGCCAGGGCCATGGGCGCATCGAACAGTCCAAAGATACCCTGGAATTATATCCTCTGGAGGCGGGTCACGGTCCGTGAGGGCGTGGAGCCCCGCCTGCCAGCGCCTTTTCGGTGATCCGCCGCCACGTGGAGACCGGCCCTCGGGCGTCGATCAGGGCGATCCGGTCGAAGCGCAGGCTGGCGGGGAATGACCCCGCCAGCTCGGCGGCCAGTCGCCGCAGCACCGTGGCCGGCAACCGGCCGTACAGCAGGCTCAGATGGGGAAACCAGGGTTGGGCCTCCCGATGGGGGCAACGCCGCGCGGCCGCCGCGCGCAGATCCCCGAGGGCGGGGGACTCGCCGAGCCGCAGATACAGGATACGGAAGGGCGCCTCACCCCCGCCGATCCCCGTGACCGGCAGCTCGAGCGGGCCGCAGCCGGCCGCCAGGCTCGCCGCGCAGCCCGTGAGGTCCTCTCCCCGGCCGCATGGCATGGCGCCCAGCAGCGTGGCGTGGGGTTCGAAGCGGGGCGTGCCGAACCTCCGGGCGAGCCGGCCGATGTTTCCAGCGAGGGCCGCCGCCTGCTGGGACTCCGGAAGCAACCAGAGGGCACAGGCGCCCCCGGCTGGCTCGTCGTCGCGCATGGGGGCTACAGGAACAGGCGGCGCCACCACGGCAGTTCGCGGCGCTCCACGTCTCGTACCCGCTCGGGAAAGTTGGCTTCCAGCACCTTCATGGCGTCGGTCGCCGGCTCGTCCAGATGGAGCTGCCGGTAGGCCCGGACCATCACCACCAGGGCGTCGGCCACGGCGGGTGCGCCCTGATAGTGCTCCAGCACGTACTTGCCCCGGTTGGCCGCCGCCACCCAGGCCCCACGGCGCAGGTAGAAGGCGGCCACGTGCATCTCGTGCTCGGCCAGCTCGTTACGCAGATAGCGCAGTCGCTTGCGAGCATCCGGCGTATAGCGGCTGTCGGGATAGACGCGCACGAGATGGTTGAAATCCTCGAAGGCTTGGCGCAGGGGCGCGGGATCCTTGGTGGCCGGATCCCGTCCGATCAATGGCGTGAGGATCGTGCGGCCCCGGTTGAAATTGGCCAGCCCCTTCAGATACCAGGCGTAGTCGGTATGCGGGTTCTGGGGGTGCAATTTCAGGAACCGCTCGGCGGCCGCGATGGCCGAGTCCCACTCTTCGTTCTTGTAGTATGCGTAGGCGATCTCCAGCTCCGCCTGCTGGGCGTAGCGGCCGAAGGGGTAACGCGCCTGGAGCGTCTCGAACAGGTCCACCGCCCGGTCGTAATTGCCCTTGAGCAGCTCCGTGTGCGCCTCGCTGTAGATCTTGGCGGCCGACCAGCCCTTGGTGGGATCGTAGTCGCCGAACCATCGGTTCCAGGTGCTGCACCCCCCGCTGCTCAGCAGGGCGGCGAGCAGGAGGAAAAAGACGGGCCGGCGAGCGATGCGGTCCATTGCTGACTCTACGAAATCCGGTGAGAGGCGTATTATCGGCAATTACCCCGGGCAATGCATCGCAGCGCGCATGGAAATCCCCCGCCCCGACGAGCCTCTACACCGCGTCACGATCCCGGAGGCGCTGGCCGGCCGTCGCCTCGACCTGGCGCTGGCGCGCCTGCTGCCGGATTACTCGCGCGCCCGGATCCAGGCCTGGATCCGGGCCGGCCGGGTGCGGGTGGGTGGTGCGCCGCGCCGGCCCCGCGACCCGGTGCGCGCGGGCGAGCGGGTGGAGGTGCGGGCCGAGGCGCCTGCGCCGCTGGAGGATCGGCCGCAGGCGCTGGATCTGGAGATTCTCCACGAGGACGACCACCTGCTGGCCGTGAACAAACCGCCGGGCCTGGTGGTGCACCCGGGGGCCGGCAACCGCGAAGGGACCCTGCTCAACGCCCTGTTGCACCACGTGCCCGGAGCTTCTCGATTGCCCCGGGCGGGGCTGGTGCACCGGCTGGACAAGGACACCAGCGGTGTGCTCGTGGTGGCCAAGACGCCGGCTGCGCACACGCGCCTGGTGGCCGCCCTGCAGGCCCGCCAGATCCGGCGCGAATACCTCGCGCTGGTGCTGGGCGAGGTGATCGCCGGTGGTACCGTCGAGGCGCCGGTGGGCCGGCATCCCGTGCACCGCACGCGCATGGCCGTGGTGCCTGGCGGGCGGCCGGCCGTGACGCACTATCGAGTATCGCGTCGGTTGGGGGCGCTGACCTTGCTGCGGGTGCGCCTGGAGACCGGCCGCACCCACCAGATCCGCGTGCACATGGCGCACATCGGACACCCGGTGGCCGGCGACCCGGTCTATGGCGGCCGGAGCCGCCTGCCACGCGGGTTGGATGCGCGCGCCCGCGCCGCGCTGGCCGCTTGGCGCCGGCAGGCGTTGCACGCCCGGCGCCTGGAGCTGGCGCATCCCGTCACCGGCCGTCCCCTGTGCTGGGAGGTCCAGCCGCCGGCGGACTTCGCCGCGCTGCTGGAGACGTTGGATTCTCCCCATCGTGCTGACCTGGATCCAGCCTGACTGGCCAGCGCCGTCCTCGGTGCGGGCGGCCTTCACGCTGCGTCCCGGCGGTTACAGCCTCGGGCCGTATCGGGGGCTCAACCTGGCCGCGCATGTGGGGGACGATGTCGGGGCCGTGGCGGACAACCGGGCGCGGTTGTCCCAGGCGCTGGGGCTCGTGGCGGAGCCGGTGTGGCTGGAGCAGGTGCACGGTGCGGCGGTGGTGCGCCTGCCGGACGCGGGGCGCACGCCGCGGGCCGATGCGGCCTGGACGGAGCGTGCCGGTGTCGTGTGCTGCGTGTTGGTGGCCGACTGCCTACCGGTTCTGTTCTGTGACCGGTGCGGCCGGCGGGTCGCCGCGGCGCATGCGGGCTGGCGTGGGCTCGCCGCCGGTGTGCTCGAAGCCACGATACACGCACTCGGGTTCGCCCCCGGCGAGCTGCTGGCCTGGCTCGGGCCGGCCATCGGGCCGGCGCATTTCGAGGTGGGCGAGGAGGTGCGCGCCGCATTCACGGAACGCTGCCCAGCGGACGCGGCCTGCTTCGAACGCGGGCGGCGCGGGCGCTGGCATGCGGATCTCCACGGCCTGGCCCGGGCGCGCTTGGAGCGGGCCGGGGTGGGCGCCATTTGCGGCGTGGAAGACGACACGTTCGCCGACCCATGGCGATACTACTCTTACCGGCGCGACGGCCGCACCGGGCGCATGGCGGCGCTGATCTGGCTCGAAGCGGGAAAACCCCCGTGAAAGCCCTTGAATTCCAGGGCGCGCGGCGCCATTTGTCCACAATAGATTTTTCCAAGGGGGTCTCCTACCGATGCGAATGGACAAACTGACCAGCAAGTTTCAGCTCGCGCTTCAGGAAGCGCAGTCCCTGGCCGTGGGCCGGGACCATCAATTCATCGAACCCGAGCACGTGCTCCTGGCCCTGCTGGACCAGGAAGGCGGCACCGTGCGTCACCTGCTCACCCAGGCCGACGTGAACGTGGCCAAGCTGCGCTCGGCGCTGGGCGAGGCGCTCGAACGGCTGCCCAGTGTGCAGGGCGCGCCCGGCGAGGTACACGTCTCCAACGATCTGGCCCGCGTGCTCAACATCACGGACAAGCTCGCCCAGCAGCGCGGCGACCAGTACATCTCCTCGGAGCTGTTCGTGCTGGCCCTGGTGGAGGACAAGGGCCGGGCCGGCGAGCTGCTGCGCGAGGCCGGTGCCACCAAGAGCGCCATCGAACAGGCCATCGAGGCGATCCGGGGCGGTCAGAAGGTCGAGGATCCCAATGCCGAGGATCAGCGCCAGGCCCTGGACAAGTACACCATCGATCTCACCGAACGCGCCGAGCAGGGTAAGCTCGACCCGGTCATCGGCCGCGACGACGAGATCCGGCGCGTGGTGCAGATTCTCCAGCGGCGCACCAAGAACAACCCGGTGCTCATCGGCGAGCCGGGCGTGGGCAAGACCGCCATCGTCGAAGGGCTGGCCCAACGCATCGTCAACGGCGAGGTGCCGGAAGGACTCAAGCACAAGCGCTTGCTGGCCCTGGACATGGCCGCGCTCATCGCCGGGGCCAAGTACCGCGGCGAGTTCGAAGAGCGGCTCAAGGCCCTGCTCAACGAGATCGCCAAGGCCGAAGGCAGCATCATCCTGTTCATCGACGAGATCCACACCATGGTGGGCGCGGGCAAGGCCGAGGGCGCCATGGATGCGGGCAATATGCTCAAGCCGGCGCTGGCCCGCGGCGAGCTGCACTGCATCGGCGCCACCACCCTGGACGAATACCGCGAGAACATCGAAAAGGACGCCGCCTTGGAACGCCGCTTCCAAAAGGTGTTGGTGGACGAGCCCACGGTGGAGGACACCATCGCTATCCTGCGCGGTCTCAAAGAGCGCTACGAGGTCCATCACGGCGTCGAGATCACCGACTCGGCGATCGTGGCCGCGGCGACCCTGTCGCACCGCTACATCACCGACCGCAAGCTGCCGGACAAGGCCATCGACCTCATTGACGAGGCCGCCGCGCGCATCCGCATGGAGATCGACTCCAAACCGGAGGAGATGGACAAGCTGGAGCGGCGGCTGATCCAGCTCAAGATCGAGCGCGAGGCGCTGAAGAAGGAAACCGACGAGGCCTCCCGCAAGCGCCTGGAGGCGCTGGAGGAGGAGATCGACAAGCTCGAGCGCGAGTATTCGGAGCTCGAGGAGATCTGGAAGGCCGAGAAGGCGCAGGTGCAGGGCGCCCAGCACATCAAGGAGGAGCTGGAGCGGGCCCGCATCGAGCTGGAGGCGGCTCGCCGGGCCGGTGATCTGCAGCGCATGAGCGAGCTGCAGTACGGACGGATCCCGGAGCTGGAGCGGCAGTTGCAGGCGGCCCTGGAGGCCGAGGAGCAGGCCGAGGCCACGACGCGCCTGTTGCGCACCAAGGTCACCGAGGAAGAGATCGCCGAGATCGTCTCACGCTGGACGGGCATCCCGGTCGCCAAGATGCTCGAGGGCGAGCGCGAGAAGCTCCTGCATCTGGAGGAAGAACTGCACAAGCGCGTGGTGGGCCAGGACGAGGCCATCAGCGCGGTGGCCAACGCCATCCGTCGCTCGCGCGCGGGGCTGTCCGATCCCAACCGTCCCAACGGTTCGTTCCTGTTTCTGGGCCCCACGGGCGTGGGCAAGACCGAGCTTTCCAAGGCCCTGGCGAGTTTCCTCTTCGACACCGAGGAGGCGCTCATCCGCATCGACATGTCCGAATTCATGGAGAAGCACTCGGTGGCGCGCCTCATCGGCGCGCCGCCGGGCTACGTGGGCTACGAGGAGGGGGGCTATCTCACCGAGGCCGTGCGCCGCAAGCCGTACTCGGTGATCCTGCTCGACGAGGTGGAGAAGGCCCACGCGGACGTGTTCAACATCCTGCTCCAGGTGCTCGACGACGGCCGGCTGACCGACGGCCACGGGCGCACCGTGGATTTCCGCAACACGGTGGTCATCATGACCTCCAACCTGGGCTCCCAGCTCATCCAGGAGATGGCGCGCACCGGGGACTACGAGGCCATGAAGACGGCGGTCATGGAAGTGGTCGGGCAGCACTTCCGGCCCGAGTTCATCAACCGCATCGACGATGTGGTGGTGTTCCATCCGCTGAGCAAGGAACAGATCCGCGAGATCACCAAGATCCAGATCGAATACCTGCGCCGCCGGCTGCGCGAGCGCGATATGGAGTTGGAGATCTCGGACGCGGCCCTGGATCTGCTCGGCGAGGCGGGCTTCGATCCGGTCTACGGGGCCCGGCCGCTCAAGCGTGCCATCCAGCAGGAGCTGGAGAATCCGCTGGCCCAGAAGATCCTCGCCGGCGAGTTCGGCCCCGAGGACGTCATTCGGGTGGACGCCCTGGACGGCCGTCTCGTCTTCAGCAAGGGCGTGCGGGCCGAGGCGGCTTGAGCCCGCGCCGGTCGCCGGACTTTCCCGGACCCCGCCCCGCCATCTGGCGGTGGCGGGGTCTTTTTCGGGCTAGCGCTGGACCAGTTCCACGCGGCGGTTCTTGGCGCGCCCCTGCTCGGTGGCGTTGCTGGCCACCGGCGCCACCGGTCCGACGCCCACGTCCTTGAGCCGGTCCGGGGCAATGCCGTGTTTCTCCTCGAGGGCCTTGACCACGGCGGCGGCCCGGCGTTGCGAAAGCCGCAGGTTGTAGTCGTAGCTGCCGGTGTTGTCGGTATGGCCGACCACGTAGACCCGGATCTGCGGGTGCTCGCGCAGGAAGCGCGCGATCTCGGTCAGCTCCGTGCGGGCCTCGGGCTTCAGCCGGTCGCTGTCGTGATCGAACAGCACGTTGTACAGCGCGATGTGGCCGTCGCTGCGCAGCGCCTCGGCCATCTTTTCCGCCGTGACCACTTCCAGGCGCGCATCCAGCGCCGCTTGTTCGAGAATGTAGAGGCGCAGGGTGGGCAGCCAACCCTTGCGTCCGTCCGGGGTCCTGGAATAGATGGCCTCATAGCTGTAGGCCGCCACCACGGCAGGGCGTCCCTGCAGTTCGCCCTCGGCGACCACGCAGTGGAGCTTGCGTGGCGCGTTACCGCGCGTCCAGTAATCGTCATCGGTCTGTTGCACCAGCGCCATGTAGAAGCCGATCCGTTCGTTGCGACAGCGGTAGAGGATCTTCAGCCCCAGCTCCTTGAGCCGCTTGCGGTAGATGGCCTGGGCGGTACTAGGGCTCTTGCCCGCGGGCAGGAGGTAAATCGTGCGGGTGAGTTTTCCCTCCCGCTCGGCCACGCGCGTGACCTTGTGCCGTTCGCTCTCCACCGGGTAGACCAGTGTGTCATAGTCGGCCACCGACTGATCGACGATCACCGCGCCGGGAATGCGTCCCAGCGCGGGATGGTCTTGCCCGCCCGGGGTGTCACCGCCCGCCGGCGCGGTCTCGGATGCCAGGACGCTCAGGGCGAGGGTGAGGAGAATCGGACCGATTCGGCGTATGCTCATGGTGCCTCCCATGGGGTTGATGGATGGATGCCCGCCAACCCCCTTGCGGGTCCGGAAAGGGCGAGCCCAGGAGTTTTTATCGTAACAATGGACCATCTCTGCCGCCTAGCCGTGATCATGGCCGCGCTGCGCGACCCCCAGCACGGCTGTCCCTGGGATCTGAAACAGGACTTCGCCGACATTGCGCCGCACACCTTGGAGGAGGCCTTCGAGGTGGTCGATGCCATCGAGCGCGGGGATTGGGACGGGTTGCTCGAAGAGCTCGGTGATCTGCTCTTCCAGGTCTATTATCACGCTCAGATCGCCCGCGAGCGCGGGTTGTTCGATCTGGAGGACGTGGCGAGGCGGGTCGGCGACAAACTGGTGGCCCGGCATCCGCACGTGTTCGGCGGCGTGGAGGCCGGCGACGAGGCCGCGCTCAGGGAGGCCTGGGAGCGGCGCAAGGCCGAGGAGCGCCGGGCCAAGGGGCAGGGCGACAGCCACATGGACGGGGTGGCCCTGGCCTTGCCCGCGCTGGTGCGGGCGGCCAAGCTGCAAGCCCGGGCCGCGCGCGCGGGGCTGGACTGGGACGATGTGGACGGGGTGATCGCCAAGGTTCGGGAGGAGCTGGAAGAGTTGGCTCGGGCCCGCCGCGCCGGGGATGCCCACGCGGTGCGCGAGGAGCTGGGCGATCTACTGTTCTCGGTGGTGAATCTGGCCCGGCATCTGGATGTGGATCCCGAGCGGGCCCTGCGCGCGGCCAACCGCAAGTTCGAGCGGCGTTTCCGGGCCGTCGAGGCGCGTGTTCGGGGCGAAGGGCGTGGGGTCGAGGAGCAGGACGCCGCGGCGTTGGACCGCCATTGGGAGGCAGTCAAGGCCGAGGAGCGCCGGCGAGGCTGAATCCCCGCTTCGATTTGACGGAAACCGGGGTCTCTCGGCGGATCCGGCCCCCGGTCACGGACACTGCGCTGCGCGCCGGGCGTGGCCGATGCCCGCCTGGAAGCCCGGGCGGGTCAGGTCGGAGTTGCCCTGGAACCACAACCGCAATCCGGCGGGGGTCTCCAGCACGGACGGGGCGCGGCCGCCGGAGGCATGCTTCCAGTCCTGTCGTCCGCGCGGCAGGATCTCCCGCTCGATCTCGACGAAGTGGATGCCGTCCCTGCTCACGGCATGGGCCATGGCATGGGTCGTGAACGGCTCCAGCGTGGCCACCACCGTGTAGAACAGGTGGATCCGACCGTCGGCCCCCAGGAATGGATCCGGCTGCGTGACGCCGGCGTATGTGTCCGGGTATCCGTCCGGCAGGCGCAATACCGGGACGCGCTCGCCGTGGCGGTCCAGCAGGGGGGTGAACGTGCTGCCGTCCGGAGAGGTGGCCAGCAGGATGGCGAGTTCCGTGCGCGCGGTGGCCGGATCGGTGCGCGCGCCCACGTGGTAGAGCAGGTACCGCCGGCTCGACGGCTCATAGAGGACGCCGGGTTCGACGGCGGTGTACGCTCCCCACCGTCCGGGATCGGGTTGGGGCGCGAGCACGGGGTTGGCGGGATCCCGGGTCCAGGTCACGCCGTCGAAGGAGATGGCGTGACCGATGGCGTATACGCCTTCCTCGCACCGGGCGCTGCAACCCGAATAGTAGAGGTGGAACCGGCCTTCGGCCTGGACCACTTCCGGGGTCTCCACGCGCAATCCGTCGAAGTCACGAGGCTCGCCGGTGGGCGCCAGGCGGGGGACGGGATCGATGTCCCAGGTGAGTCCGTCTTCCGAGCGTGCCTCGTAGACGGCCACCCGGATGGGACTGGCGTAGAGGTCGCCGGCGGAGAGCCACATGCGAAACCCACCCGGCACGGCCAGGACCGTGGGGTCGTTCCAAAAGGCGTTGGCGAAGACTCGGCCGAAGGCGATGATGGGGTTGCCGGCGGTCTCCCGCCAACAATCGCGCGGCGGGTCCATCGCGCCGTCCCCGCCCCCGCACGCGCTCAAGGCGAGCACGGACAGCACAGCGGTGATCCGGGTCATCCGATTCCGTGGCCGTATCGTGTCCTGCATGGCGCTCTCTTGGCCCGGGCGGGGTGCCCGCCCCTTGATGAGCATAGCCCAACGGCGGCCGCGGTTCCGCCATGGGGAGCCTGCGGAATTCAAGACTCACCAGCCTCGCGGCAAGTAGCCGACCACGTCGCGCGCCAGCAGCTCGTCGACGTCGTTACCGATGGAGGTCAGCCCCTTGAGCACGAGCTGGAACTGGAAACTGTCGTTGTAGGGATCGTCGCCCAGGTCGCCACGGAACACGCGGCGAAAGGCCAGGCGCAGCGCCCAACAGCAGGTGTCGTATTCCAGGGCCGCCAGCGCGTCCTGGGTGTTGTCGTTGCGCAGGTCGTAGCTCCAGCGGGCCACACCCCGCAGGTGCCGGGTGATCGGCAGGGCCATGGAGACGTCGAACAGTTGCAGGATGCCGAAGCGTTCCCGATAGCCGAGATTGAACAGGCGTTCGCCGGGGTCGCGATAACGCATGGCCACGGCGGCCCGGTCGAGTCGCGCGGCTTGCGGATCCCACTGCAGCTCGCCTTGCAGCCGCCAGCCGGGTCCGAACGCCATGTGGGCCTCTCCCACCAGATTCGAGAACCGGCCGGTCTGCACGGGTCGGCCGGGCAGGGTGACCCGGCGGTCGGCGAAATAGACGATCTGTCCGATGCCCGCGCCGGCCAGGACCCGCCCCGTGGCGGGTTCCAACAAGGTGCTTTCCAGGGCCAGGGTGAGCTGATTGGCGTCACCCACGCGGTCGGCCCCGGTGAAACGGTTGTTGCGGAAGAGCTGGGCGTAGCCGAAGTCGAACAGATTGGTGTCGAACAGCGGAATGTCGGTCTGATCCTCGTAGGGCACGTAGAGATACCGCAGCCGGGGTGTGAGCGTCTGGACCAGCTCCCCTTCCTTCCACGGTCGTTCGAAGGCCAGCCCCGCCTCCAGGGCGGCATAGGGCAGGGCGCGCATCGGATGATCGTCCACGGGGACATCGTCCAGCGCGTATCCGGTGAAGCGGAACCCCACCGTGGGCGCCAGGCGCCAAGCTGGCCGTTCGATGGGGCGGCGCAGTTCCAGGCCGCCGTCCAGGCGCATCCCACTGGTCTTGCGGGGATGTTCGAAATGGACCCACTCTCCATGCCAGGTCAGGTCCAGCCCCCAGGGACCGGTCGGGTCGCGGCCCAGCAGATCGAACCGGGGCAGCCGCGCGTAGGGGAAGTTCACCGGTGCGATGGCGGGGTCCACGGTCTGGAAGTCCTGGGCCTGGGCCAGCAGGCGCCAAGTCTCGGCGGCGTACTGGAGGTTGGCATAGCGGGCCAGGTGGGTGCGGCTGGTCTGGCCGAGCGTGTCCCCCAGGTCCGTGAAATAGTCCTGGTCCGATACCGACTGGTAGCGCAGCTCGGCGGTCCACCGCTGCGTGAGCCGCGAATGGTGGCGGAAGTCGAAGCGCGAGCGCAGGGCCCCGGTCTTGCGGTCGTCCAGCAGCGCCATGGCGAGCTTGCCGGAGTGACCGGGCAGTAGGTAGCGCAGCTCCCCGAGCCCCTGCACCCCGCGCTCGGCGAGATAACGTCCGGTGAGGGTGGCGTCGTAGTTGGGGGCCAGGTTGAGATACAGCGGCAGCACGAACTGGAAGCCGGAGCGCGAGCTGCTGCCGATGCTGGGGGTGAGGAACCCGGTGCGGCGCCGGTTGTCCAGCGGGAAGCGCGCGTAGGGCGAATAGAGGATCGGGACGCCCCGGACCTCGAAGCGCGCGTGGCGGGCCGTGCCGACGCCTTCGTCCCGGTCGAGCCGCACCTTCGCCGCGACCAGTCTCCAGTCTTCACCGCCCAGCGGGCAGGTCGTGAAACTCGCGCGCTCGAGCTCCAGCACGCCGGGCTCGCGGCGGCGCGCCTCGGCCGCTTCACCACGGGCGTGTCGGGCGGGAATCCGGTAGCGGGGATTCTCCACCCACAGCGCTCCGGAGCCGAGGTTCAGCGTCCCCCGCGCGGCTTCCACCACCAGCCGCGGCTCCCGGAACAGCACGTTGCCGCGGGCCTCCAGCGTGCGGTCCACGGTATCGTATTCCAGCTCGTCGGCGCGCAGATAGCGCTCGCCGTCGATGGCTTCGGCCTGGCCACTGAACAGACTCCGCCCCTCGAGATAGCGGGCCAGGTGCGAGCGGATCTCGATGCGTCCCGCCGTCCCGTGCGGGTATTCCGGTTCCGGCTGCGCCGGGCAGGCGTCCCAGAGGCCCCGGCCGTATCCCCAAGCGGGCAGCAGTGCCAGGAGAAGGGTCGTTACGTAAGCGGCGCGCACGGTTCGTTCCTGGGCTGGAAGGGTGGCGGAATGGTAACGCCCCTGTCCGGGCGTTTTCAGCCACGCGGGAACCCGCCGTAGGAAATCCCCTACAGCCCCCGTCGCGGGACGCCTACGCGCAGGGCCCGATTCGTCCTATCGTGAAAAGGCGGCGGTGCGTGGAGAATAGGTAACCAGGAAGGCGCGCACCGGAGACGTTCCAGGGAAGGCCAGGAAGGCTTGCCGGGAACAGGGAAGGTGGCGCCCACAGGATCCTCGGTGGGGCCGTGGGTCCCGCCGCCGCGGGCAGGAAGCCCACGCCGCGACATCGACCTCCGATACGGTGAAACCTGGCCCGGCACAGTGAGGTGCCGGGCGTTTTTTTGTCCACGGTGGTGTAAGATTCAGCGCCGCACCGCATGTTGTGGGGCGCCGCCCGACTCCGCTCCGATGGTGGATACGAGTGGCATGTTCCGGTCCCATCCGAGGAGATTCCCTGACCATGAGCTTTCCGCCCCCTTTCTATCGCTGGCGTCCGCATCCCTGGCACGGCCTGGACGTCGGCCCCGACGCGCCGGCGCTCGTGCATGCCTATATCGAAATGACGCCGGTGGATACCATGAAGTACGAGCTGGACAAGGTCACGGGCTATTGTCGGGTCGACCGGCCCCAGCGCACCTCGTCGCTGCCACCGACCTTGTATGGGCTGATCCCGAGAACCTATTGCGGGCACCGGGTGGCTTCGCTCATGGAAGGGGCGGCCAGGGGCGACAAGGATCCCTTGGACATCTGTGTGCTCAGTGAGCGGACCATCGCGCGTTCGGACGTGATCATCAACGCCCGTGTGGTCGGCGGGCTGCCCATGAACGATCACGGCGAGGCCGACGACAAGATCATCGCGGTGCTGGAGAACGATCCGTTGTGGGGGAAGGTGGAAGACATCGAGGACCTGCCTCCGGCCCTGGTGGAGCGCCTGACCCACTATTTCCTCACCTACAAGCTCAAACCCGGCGAGGCGACCGGTGTATCCATCGATCATGTCTATGGCCGTGACCATGCCTTCGAGGTGATCGAGGCCTCCATGGCGGACTACGAGGAGGAGTACGGCGGTTGATGCGGCGCCGGCCGGGGACACCATGTCGTTGAAACCGCGCGGCCCCGTATCCGAGGGCCACCTCCGGTCCGGCCGGGACTAGGCGCGCATACCACGCCGATGGCCTCGCCAACCCCCGAAGAACTCAAGAATCCCGCCCGCGAACGCAGCCTGTTCTCGACCCGGGCGTGGGTGGCGGCTGGATTTGTGCTGGTGTTGTTGGGGATTCTCGCCGGCCGCGCCGCCTATCTTCAGATCCACAAGTATCAGCACTTCGCCACCCGCTCGCAGGACAACCGGGTGCGCGTGGTGGCGGTTCCGCCGCCGCGCGGGCTCATCTATGACCGCAACGGGCTGCCGCTGGCGGTCAATCTGCCGAGCTACCGCCTGGAGGTGACGCCCTCGGAGGTCGGACGGCGTCTGGACGCGGCGGGCTGGGATGCCTTGCTGGACCGCATCGGCCGGTGGATCGAGATCACCGAGGCCGATCGCAGACGCTTCCACGCCGAACGCGGCCGCAAGCGTCCCTTCCAACCCATAACCTTGCGTTTCAACCTCAGCGACGAGGAAGTAGCGCGCTTCGCCGTTCACCAGTACGCCTTCCCGGGAGTGCAGGTGGTCGCCCGCCCGGGTCGCTACTATCCGCGCGGCGGGGCGGCGGTGCATTCGGTGGGGTACGTGGGACGCATCAGCGAGAAAGAGCTCAAGTCGCTGGAGGATCCGGAGAACTACAGCGGCAGCAGTCACATCGGCAAGACCGGGGTCGAGAGGCACTATGAGTCTTGGCTGCACGGGCGGGTCGGGTTGCAGCACGTGGAGATCAATGCCCAGGGTCGGGCGCTGAGGATCCTCGACGAGGAGCCTCCCGAGCCGGGGGTCGATCTGCTGCTCAGCCTCGACATGGGTCTGCAGGCGGTGGCCGAACAGGCCCTTGGCGATCACACCGGAGCGGTGGTGGCCATCGACCCCCATACCGGCGATGTGCTGGCGCTGGTGAGCAAGCCCACATACGACCCCAATCCCTTCGTCAACGGGATCGGGGCCAAGGCCTACCGGGCGCTGTTGACCGATCCGGATCGCCCGCTGTTCAACCGGGCGCTGACGGGCCGTTATCCCCCGGGCTCCACCATCAAGCCGTTCATGGGGCTGGCGGGACTGGAGCTGGGCGTGACCACGCCGGAGAAGACCCTGTGGGCGGGGCCGTATTACAAGCTGCCCAACAGCGAGCGCAAGTACCGCGACTGGAAACGGGGAGGCCATGGCCGGGTCAACCTGCACAAGTCCATCGTGCAGTCCTGCGACGTGTATTTCTACGATCTGGCCTATCGCATGGGGATCGACCGGATCCACGGATTCCTCTCCCGCTTCGGGTTCGGGCAGCGCTTGGGGATCGACGCCACGGGCGAGAGCCCCGGACTGCTCCCTTCGCGGACCTGGAAGAAGGGCCGGCATGGCGTGGCGTGGTTCCCGGGCGATACCGTCAACGTCGGCATCGGGCAGGGGTTCCTGCTGGCGACGCCGCTGCAGCTCGCCTCGGCGACGGCCACCATTGCGATGCGGGGCAAGCGGTTCCGGCCGCGCCTGGTACGCGCCGTGCGCCGGCCGGGCGCGTCGCGTTTCGAGCCGCTGCCGCCGCAGGCGCTCCCGCCGGTGGTGCTGCGCAACCCGGCTTGGTGGGACGTCGTCATCGAGGCCATGAAGGACGTCACTCGCAAGCGCAACGGCACCGCATGGCGTATCGGGCGGGACGCGCCGTACGCCATCGCGGCCAAGACGGGCACCGCCCAGGTCTTCGGCCTCAAAGAGGGGCAGAAGTACGACGCGAAGAAACTGCACCGCAAGCTGCACGATCACGCCCTGTTCATCGCCTTCGCCCCGGCCGACGATCCCCAGATCGCCGTGGCCGTGGTGGTCGAGCACGGGGGACACGGCGGCTCTGCGGCCGGACCGGTGGCCCGCGCGGTGATGGACTACCACATTCTGGGCCGTGCGCCCGAGCCGCGGGCGCCGGAAGAGGGGGACGGAAGGTCTCTGGTGGTGCGCCGGTGAAGGGCTCCTTCGAACAGTCTCTGCAGCACGGCGTCGAGAACCGATTGCTGCGGGTGGCTCGGTTGGACTGGCCGCTGTTCGCGGCGGTGCTGATCCTGGCCGGGCTGGGGTTGGTGGTGCTCTACAGCGCCAGCGGTGGGGATCTGGGCGTGGTCCAGAAGCAGGGGATCCGGCTCCTGATCGGGCTGGCATTGCTGCTCGGCATCGCGCAGGTGCCGGCCGATCGGCTCGCCCTGTGGTCCCCATGGATCTACGCATTGGGTCTGGTGTTGCTGGTCTGGGTGGAGGCGGCCGGAGTGATCGGCAAAGGGGCGCAACGCTGGCTCGATCTGGGGGTGATCCGTTTCCAGCCTTCGGAGATCATGAAGCTGGCGGTGCCCATGATGCTCGCCTGGTATTTCTCCGACCGGCCGCTCCCGCCCCGATGGGTGGACCTCCTGGCGGCCGGGGTCATGGTGGCGGTGCCGGCCGGGTTGATCGCCGCCCAGCCCGACCTGGGCACCGCCGTGTTGGTGGGGGCGGCCGGGTTGTTCGTGATCTTTTTCGCCGGAATCGGCTGGCGGCTCATCGGCGGGCTCGTGGCGCTCGCCCTGGCCGCCGCGCCCGTGCTCTGGCACTTCATGCACGATTATCAACGGCGTCGCGTGTTGACGCTGCTCAATCCGGAAAGCGATCCCATGGGGGCGGGTTATCACATCATCCAGTCCGAGATCGCCATCGGTTCCGGGGGTCTCTACGGCAAGGGCTGGACCAACGGGACCCAGTCACAGCTCGATTTCCTGCCCGAGCGTTCCACGGACTTCATCTTCGCGGTGTTCAGCGAGGAGTTCGGGTTCCTGGGTGTGCTGGGGCTGCTCGCGCTCTATGCCTTCATCATCCTGCGCGGACTCTACATCGCGGCCAACGCCCAGGACACCTATGCCCGGCTGCTGGCCGGCTCGCTGAGCCTGTCCTTTTTCGTCTATTGCTTCGTGAACATGGGGATGGTCTCGGGCATCCTGCCGGTGGTGGGTGTGCCCTTGCCGCTGATCAGCTATGGCGGGACTTCCATGGTGACGTTGATGACGGCTTTCGGTATGCTCATGTCCATTCATTCTCACCGAAGACTGCTAGCCCGTTGAAACCGCTTCGCTTGATGCTATGCCGCACGGCCGTGGTGGGGCTGCTGCTCTGGGTGAGTACCGTGGCGTCGGCGGTGGCCGCCGCGGCGCGGGGAGACTACGCCGAACGCGCCGAAGTGGAGGCTTTCATCGACCGGGTGAGTCGCAAGCATGGCTTCGACGCCCAGGCCCTGCGTACCCTGTTCGGAGGGGTGCGGCGCCAAGACAGTATCCTGAAGGCCATCTCGCGGCCGGCCGAGGCCAAGCCCTGGTATCAGTACCGCAGGATCTTCCTGAATCCCGACCGCATCCAGGGCGGGGTACGGTTCTGGAACGAACACGCGGACACGATCGCGCGGGCCGCCCGTGAGTACGGCGTGGATCCGGAGATCATCGTGGCCATCATCGGGGTGGAAACCCTGTATGGAAAACGCACCGGTCGTTACCGGGTGCTGGACGCCTTGGCCACCCTGGGCTTCGACTATCCCAAGCGTGGCGAGTTCTTCCGCGGCGAGCTGGAGCAGTTTCTGCTGCTGACGCGCGAGGAACGCATGGATCCCACGGCGATCAAGGGCTCCTATGCCGGGGCCATGGGCATGGGCCAGTTCATTCCGAGCAGCTACCGGGCCTATGCGGTGGACTTCGACGGGGACGGCCGGCGCGATCTCTGGGACGCGGAGGATGCCATCGGCAGCGTGGCCAACTACTTCAAGCGCCACGGCTGGAAGGCCGACGCACCCGTGGCCGTGGAGGCGCGGGTGGAGGGTAAGGCGTTCCGCGAGCTGCCGCGCAAGGGCACCAAGCCCGTCGTGCCGGTCTCCATGCTGGCCAGCCATGGCGTCCGGCCGGTGTCGGGGGCCCTGGACGGAGTCTCCAAGGTGGTGTTCCTCGAATACGACAAGGGACCGGCCCGCAAGGAATACTGGATCGGTTTCGACAATTTCTACGTCATCACCCGGTACAACCGCAGTCCCCTGTATGCCATGGCCGTGTATCAGTTGAGCCGTGAGATCGCCGAGGCGAGAACGAAAGCCGGGCGCTCCGGCGCGCGGTGAGGCGCGGGCGGTACGTATGGGTCGTTCCTTGCCGTGGCTGCTCGTGCTGGCGCTGCTGTTGAGCGCCTGCTCTGGACCGGAGCCCCGGGACGGCCCGGGAGATCGTCCGGTACCTCCGGACACGCCCGATGCGGTGCCACGGCCCGAGCCCCGCAGCCGCTACGGCAATCCGCCGTTCTACGAGGTCTACGGCCGTCGTTACTACGTGCGCGAGACCGCCGAAGGCTATGTGGAGCGGGGATTGGCGTCCTGGTACGGGCGGAAGTTCCACGGCAAGCGGACCTCCAGCGGCGAACCCTACGACATGTACGCCATGACCGCGGCGCACCGGACGCTGCCGCTGCCCACCTACGTGCGCGTGACCAATCTCGAGAACGGGCGCAGCGTCGTCGTGAAGGTCAACGATCGGGGACCGTTCCATGCCAATCGAATCATCGATCTGTCCTACGCGGCGGCGACCAAGCTGGGCATTGCGGAGAAGGGCACGGGTCTGGTGGAGGTGCGGGCCATCTCCCTCGACACCGCCCGGACGGACACCGACGGCAGGCCGCCGGTGCCGGCCTCCTCGCCGCCGAAGCTCTATGTCCAGGTGGGCGCCTTCTCCAAGAGGGACAATGCCCGCCGGGTGCTGCACCGCCTGGAGAGCGAAGCGTTCGACAATGCCCGCCTCGTGCCGGGGGAGGTCAATGGCCGGAAGCTGTTCAGGGTCCGCATCGGGCCGCTGCCGGATCCCGCCGCGGCCGATGCCGTGATGTCGCGTCTCGATGCCCGGGGGATCCGTGACTATCGTGTGGTCATCGACTGACCCCGCCGGCGGCTCGCCCAGAACGTCTCCCGAATCCTGTCATCGTTCGCATAGAGGTCCCATGTCGAGAATCTGGATTGGCTTGTTTCTATCGTTCCTGGCGCTTGCGGGGTTTGCGGGCTCCAGACCCTTGCCCGCCCCCCCGGCCCTGGAGGCCCGCAGTTATATCCTGATGGACGCCGACAGCGGCGCGGTGCTCGCCGAGCGCGACGCCGACACGCCGCATGCGCCGGCCAGCATCACCAAGGTGATGACCGCCTACGTGGTGTTCAAGGCGCTGCGCGAGGGGCACATCGGGTGGGACGATCCGGTGGAGGTGAGCGAGCGGGCCTGGGGCAGCCGGGTCGAGGGCTCCAAGATGTTCATCCGCGTGGGCAAGCGGGTCCCGGTGCGGGACCTGCTCCGCGGCATGATCGTGGCCTCCGGTAACGATGCCAGCATCGCCCTGGCCGAACACGTGGCGGGCACCGAGGAGGCGTTCGCGGGCCTGATGAACGCGGAAGCCAAGGCCATGGGGCTGAAAAACTCCCATTTCGTCAATGCCACCGGCCTGCCCCATGACGACCACTACATGACCGCGCACGACATCGCCGTTCTGGCGCGGCACCTCATCCGGGATTTCCCCGAGGAATACAAGCTCTTCGCCGAGAAGGAATACACCACGCCCGTGGCCTATTCGGGGGGGCGCAAGCCCATCACCCAGCCCAACCGCAACCGACTGCTGTGGAAGGATGCCTCGGTCGACGGGCTCAAGACGGGCCATACGAAGGAAGCGGGCTACTGCCTGGTGGCTTCCGCGGTGCGCGATGGAATGCGTCTGATCTCGGTGGTGATGGGGACTTCCAGCGACCGCAAGCGGACCGCTGAAAGCCAGGCCCTGCTGAGCTATGGCTTTCGCAATTTCGAGACCCACAAGCTGTTCGACGCCGGGGAAGCCCTGACCAACCTCCGAGTGTGGAAGGGCGAGACCGAGACGGTCCCGGCCGGCGTGCGGGAGGCGTTCTTCGTGACCGTGCCCAAGGGGCGCTACGACGATCTGGAGGCGCGAACCGAGCCGCAGGGGCGGGTCATGGCGCCGGTGGCCAAGGGGCAACCCCTGGGGACGGTGGTGGTGCGCCTGGACGACGAGGTGCTGCGCCGTGTTCCTTTGGTCGCCCTGCGCGAGGACCCCGAGGGCGGGCTCTGGCGCCTGGCGGTGGATACGGTCCTGTTGTGGTTCGAATGAGCATGGAACCCGACTGGGCCCGGCGGCCGGCGTGGCTGAACGGCGAATTCCTGGATCTGGGACAGGCGCGGATCTCGCCGCTGGACCGGGGGTTTCTGTTCGGCGACAGCGTCTACGAGGTGATCCCGGTGCATGCGGGGCGGCCGTTTCGCCTCCCGCAGCATCTCCAACGCCTGTCCCGCTCGTTGCGGGAGGTGCGCATTCCCGAACCCTTGGGCCGGGATGCGTGGTCGGCGGTGGTTCAGGGTCTGGTGGACAGAGCGCCCTGGTCGGAGGTGAGCCTCTACCTGCAGGTGACCCGGGGCGTGGCTCCCCGCGACCACGCCTTCCCCGACGTGCCCCCCACGGTGTTCGCCATGGCCGGACCGCTGCACCCGCCCGGGGCTGAACAGCTGGCACGGGGGTTTTCCGCCATCACGCTCCAGGACATTCGTTGGCGGCGCTGCGACATCAAGACCACCAGCCTGATCGCCAACGTGCTGGGCCGGCAGGCCGCGCGCGACCGGGGGGCCGACGAGGCCCTGTTCATCCGCGACGGCTATGCGGTGGAGGGGGCGGCGACCAATCTGTTCGTGGTCCATGAGGGGGTGGCGATCACCCCCCCGCACGGGCGGGACCTGCTGCCCGGCGTGACCCGGGACCTGGTGGTGGAATTGCTCCGTGGCGCGGGGCTGGCCTGCGAGGAGCGGCCGGTGCCCCAGGCCTTCTTGGAACAGGCCGACGAGATCTGGATCACCAGCTCCACCAAGGACGTGGTGCCGGTGACGCGCCTGGACGGTCGGCCGGTGGGGTCAGGTATCCCCGGCCCGCTGTGGCGCCGGGTCCACGCATTGTTCCTGGACTGGCGCGAGCGGGAGGCGGCGTGAACCAGGAGACCACGCCGCTCACCTTCCCCTGTGCGTTTCCCATCAAGGCCATGGGCCGGGCCGACCCCGGCTTCCAGGCGCGGGTGGAGGCCATCGTCCGCGCGCACGTGCCCGAGCTTTCGCGCCACGCCGTGCGCGTCACGCGCAGTGCGCGCGGCAATTACGTGAGCGTCACCATCCTCATCACGGCGCACAGCCGCGCCCAGCTCGATGCCATCTACCGCGATCTCACCGCCTGCGAGCAGGTCTTGGTCGCCCTCTGAGCCCGGTGGGGCGACCCTGGTCGAACGCCGCTGGGGGCGGCGCGGATACGAACCGGTGTGGGCGGCCATGCGCGCGTTCACGGCGCGGCGCACGGCGCGCACGCCGGACGAGATCTGGTTGGTGGAGCACGAGCCGGTCTATACGCTGGGCCTGGCTGGACGCGCACGGCACCTCCTGGATCCGGGGAGCATCCCCGTTTTGCGCAGTGACCGGGGCGGTCAGGTGACCTACCACGGGCCGGGACAGGCGGTGATCTATCTGCTGCTGGATCTGCGCCGCCTGGGGTGGGGCGTGCGCGCCCTGGTCGAGCGCATGGAGGCCGTCACCCTCGAACTGCTGGCCGGATTCGGGATTGCCGCCGCGCGGCGTCCCGGCGCTCCCGGGGTGTACGTGGATGGGGCCAAGATCGCTTCGCTGGGCCTGCGCGTGCGGCGGGGATGCAGTTATCATGGCCTGGCGATCAACGTGGACCTGGATCTGGCGCCCTTCCAACGCATCGAGCCCTGCGGCATGCGTGGCCTGGCGGTGACGCGGCTGGCGGATCACGACGTGGCGCTGGATGCGGATGCGGTGGCCGCGCGCTGGGTGGATATCTGGGTGGAACGACTCACCGCAGGCAAGGGGGCCCCTCGAACATGAGCATGGAACGACGCGGTCCGCGCCCGGGCGAGAAGCAGCGCGCCCGCGCCAAGGTCGCCGCCAATCCGGTGAAGATCCGTCCGGCCGGTGATCGCCCGCCACGCAAGCCCGCCTGGATCCGCGTGCGCCTCGGCGACACGCGGGAGGTGGCGCGCATCCGCCGTCTGCTG
The DNA here is from genome assembly GCA_026984215.1 of Gammaproteobacteria bacterium. GTDB lineage: Bacteria > Pseudomonadota > Gammaproteobacteria > JAJDOJ01 > JAJDOJ01 > JALVEU01. The sequence continues at coordinate 39,992 of JALSSO010000074.1, forward strand.
CGCGAGCACGGCCTGCACACGGTGTGTGAGGAAGCCTCCTGTCCCAACCTGGGCGAGTGCTTCGGCGGGGGGACCGCGACGTTCATGATCCTGGGTGACATTTGTACGCGCCGCTGCCCCTTCTGCGACGTGGCCCACGGCCGCCCATTGCCGCCCGACCCCGCCGAGCCCGAGCGCCTGGCGCGGGCCGTGCGCTCGCTGGGGCTGCGCTATGTGGTGGTGACCTCGGTGGATCGCGACGATCTGCGCGACGGGGGAGCCGGGCATTTCGTAGCCTGTGTGCGTGCCATCCGCGCGCACAACCCGGGCATCCGGGTGGAGACCCTGGTGCCGGATTTTCGCGGACGCGTGGAACGGGCCCTGGAGGCGTTGGCCGAGGCCCCGCCCGACGTGTTCAATCACAATCTGGAGACGGTTCCGCGGCTGTACCGGCGGGTCCGTCCCGGCGCGGACTATCGCGGGTCACTGGAGTTGCTGCGCCGTTTCGGGGCGCACCATCCCCAGGTCCCCACCAAATCCGGCCTCATGCTGGGGTTGGGGGAGGCGCCGGAGGAGGTCGAGGCGGTGATGGACGACCTGCGCGCCGCCGGCTGCCGGATGCTCACCCTGGGCCAATACCTCCAGCCCAGTCGCGATCACCTGCCGGTGGAGCGCTTTGTCTCCCCGGCCGAGTTCGAGCGCTTGCGCAGGTTGGGCGAGCGAATGGGCTTCGAGCAGGTGGCCAGCGGCCCCCTGGTGCGTTCCTCCTACCATGCCGACCTGCAGGCCCGAGGGCTGGCGTGATGTCTCCGCTGCTGGTTCGGGCCGTGGAATACCTGGTGCTCCCACCCGGCGGTCCGCTGCTTCTCCTGCTGCTGGCCATCCTGCTGTACGGCTGGGGGCGTTTTGTCGCATTCGTCTTGTTGCTGGCGGGGGCGTTGAGCCTGTATGCGGCCAGCACGCCGAAGGCGGCCCACTATGTGATGAGCCGGCTGGAGCGGGGCCTCGCGCCCTTGGAGGCGGTGCCGGCCGAGGCCCAGGCGATCGTGGTACCTGGCGCGGGGGTGGAGTTCGCAGCGCGGGGCAACGGCACGGGTCCGTTGCTCAACGGGCCGGCGCTGCAGCGTCTGTTGCTGGCGGCGCGCCTGTACCGCGAGACCAAACTGCCCGTCCTGGTCAGTGGCGGTCCCGTCTATGCCGGGGAGCCGGTGGCCGAGGCGGTGCTCGCACGTCGCCTATTGGAGGAAGACTTCGGGGTGCCGGTGCGCTGGACGGAGGCGCACAGCCGCAACACCTGGGAGAACGCCCGGTATGCGCGCGATCTGTTGCGGCCCGCCGGCGTGCGCACGGTGGTCCTGGTCACGCATGCCTTTCACATGCCTCGGGCCCGCTGGTGTTTCGAGCAGGCCGGTTTCGAGGTCGTCCCGGCGCCTATCGGCTTTGCGCGCGACGACGTCCTGGGAAGGGGCTGGATGGCCTGGATCCCTCAGGCGCGCGCGCTGGCCGAAACCCGGCTGGCGTTGCACGAACTCCTGGGCCTGCGCTGGTACCGCTGGCGTTTCGGCTGATCCATTCGCGATTCGGCACGTCCCGCGGGGCACAGGCGCATCCGCCATCTCCACCGCCGGGAAGGTCCTCCGCTGGGCGCCGGGCGCGCAGATCCCCGTCGATCGCATGGTCGTGACGGTAGCGATTGATGCCCGTCATACATATACGAATCATTCTCGTTAACATGAGCAATTCCATGCCATTTGATGGAGGGCAAACGGATAGAAATGACATGGACTGAGGTCTGGGCGGCGTGCCGTCGCCCGCTGCGGTGGTGGTTGATGTTGTTGCCGGCCTGGTTCGGGGTTGCGCAGGCCTGGGATCTGGGGCACGGGTTGTCGGTGGATCTCGCGTTGCGGGGCATCGGCCAGCATGGAGTCTTTTCCGGGCCGGCTTCCCGGGCGGGCGGTGCGGCGCTGCTGGATGTCGCCCCTCGATGGGAGCCGACGCCCGACGATGTCGTGTTCCTGTGGGCGCGATTCGCCGCGGGAAACGGACTCAATGCCCATACGCCCACGGTGCTGGCGCCCTATGGGGGAGATCTGGGTGACGACGTGCGAGGTATCGATGGCACCGACCGCAGCTATCTCCTGGAAGGCTGGGTTCAGCGGCGCATTCCGATGAAGGGGTTGGGGGTGTTCCGGCTCACGCTGGGGATCGTCGATGTGGCCCGTTTCATCGACGAGAACGACTACGCCAACGATCAGGACGGTCAATTCATGAATCAGGCCCTGGTGAACGTGGCCAAGAGTGTGTTGCCCAACTACGAACCCGCCGCAGTGCTGCAATGGGACCGCGGTCCCTGGTCGCTGCGCGCGGCCGGTGTCCTGGGCAGCCTGGACAACAGCATGCATCTGGATTATGGGGCCGGCGAGCTGGTCTACACCGCGCAGACGCCCTGGGGGGAAGGCCACACGCGGGTGCTGGGTTTTCTCTCCGGGCCCGGCCACCCGGCCCCCGACGGCCGGATGCACGACCGGCGGATCGCGGCGGTGGCCCTCAACATGGATCAAGCGCTGGGCGATACGCTGGGCGTGTTTTTTCGGGGCCAGGTGCAGGCCGAGCGCGGGGACGGCGTATACCGCAGCATGCTCTCTGGCGGGGCGGTATGGTCGGGGCGCGCGTGGGGCCGCCCCTCGGACCGCGTCGGGATCGGATACGCCATGCTGGAGGGCATGGATCACACCGGCCTCAGGGGCACCCAGCTCGTGGAGGTGTACTGGCGGTGGCGGCTGGGGAAGGCGGTGGATTGGAGCCTGGATCTGCAGTGGATGCGGGACGACTACCGCCATGGATCGGACGTGGAGGCTTGGATCGGAGGATTGCGCGCCAATGTCGTGTTCTGACGACTTGAAATCCGGCGCGCGAAGGCCCACTCATGGGTCTGAAGGCGCCGTGAACGAGGCGGCGCCACGCCGTTTCGGGAGGTGTTACATTCATGGCAACCATACGTCCGCCGGCGGTAGCCGGCATGTTCTATCCAGCCGATCCGGCGAGACTGCATCAGGAAATCCAGGCTTTTCTGCGCGGCGTGCCGCGGTCGCAGGCCGCGCCGCCGAAGGCCGTGATCGTGCCGCATGCCGGCTATGTGTACTCGGGTCCGGTGGCGGCCACCGCCTACGCGCGTCTGTTGCCACTGGCGGGGCGGATCCGCCGGGTGGTGCTGCTTGGACCGGCGCATCGGGTCCCCTTCGTGGGGATCGCCGCGCCGCAGGCCGAGTATTTCGATACACCGCTGGGACGGGTGCATGTCGATCAGCAGGCCATCGAGGCACTGTCCGACCTGCCGTTCGTGGGCCGGTCGGATCTGCCGCACGCCCCCGAGCACAGCCTGGAAGTTCAGTTGCCCTTCCTGCAGGAGGTGTTGGGCGACTTCGAGCTGGTGCCCCTGGTGGTGGGTGATGCCACGCCGGAACAAGTGGCCCAGGTCCTCGAGCGGCTGTGGGATGGCGACGAGACCCTGATCGTGGTGAGCTCCGATCTGAGTCATTATCTGCCCTACGAGCAGGCGCGGCGCATCGACGCGGTGACCTCGGAGGCCATCGCCGACCTGCGCGACGAGGACATCGATCACGAGCAGGCCTGCGGGGCGACGCCGGTGCGCGGGCTGCTGCGCGCCGCGCGACGCCACGGGTTGCGGGCGGAGATCGTCGATCTACGCAACTCCGGCGACACGGCCGGCCCACGGGATCGGGTGGTGGGGTACGGCGCCTATGTCTTCCACTGATCCAGTCGATCCGCCCGCGCGGCTCGGGCCCGCCGAGCGGGCCATTCTCCTGGAGGTCGCGCGGGACTCCATCCGCAACGGACTGCAGACCGGCCGGCCGCTGCGGGTGCGCGTGGAGGATTATCCGGAAATCCTGCGCGAGCCCGGCGCCAGTTTCGTCACCCTGCATCGAGACGGCCGGTTGCGTGGTTGCATCGGCACCCTGGAGGCATGGCGTCCACTGGTGCAGGACGTGGCGGAAAACGCCTTCGCCGCGGCCTTCCGCGATCCCCGGTTCATGCCCTTGCGGCCGGAGGAGCTGGACGACCTGCATATTCACATCTCGGTCCTGGGCCCGCCGGAAGCGCTGCAGTTCGACTCCGAGGAGGAGCTGCTGGCCCAGCTTCGCCCGGGACGCGACGGCCTGATTCTCCAGGACGGGGGGCACAAGGGCACCTTCCTGCCCAGTGTTTGGGAGGAACTCCCCGACCCCCGGCAGTTCCTCACCCATCTCAAGGTGAAGGCCGGCTTGCCCCCGGATCACTGGTCCGATAGCCTGCGCGTATGGCGCTACGGGACGGAGTCCTTCGACCGGGCCACCTGAGACCATGCACGGGGCGGTGCCCGGCATGCCCGGGCCCATGAGCGCAAACGGACGCGCTTGGATCGCGGCCATCCGGCCGCGTACCCTCGTCATCGGCGCCACCCCCGTGTTCGTGGGGCTCGCCCTGGCCTGGCACCATACGGGTCGTCTGGACCTTCCTGTCGCGCTGCTCACGCTTTTCGCCGCCCTGGCGATCCAAGCCGGCACCAACCTGCACAACGACGTGGCCGACTTCGAGCGGGGAGCCGACGATCCGGCCACCCGCAAGGGACCGGAGCGGGTGGTGGCGTCGGGCCGGCTGCCCGCGCCGGCGGTGCGACGGGCCGCGCATGCGTTGTTCGGGCTCGCCGTGTTGGCGGGCGTGGGCTTGGTCCTGCGCGGGGGTTGGCCCATTGCCCTGCTGGGCGCGGCGGCCGTGGCCTGTGGGCTGGCGTACACCGGCGGCCCGAGGCCGTTGGGCTATCTGGGGCTCGGGGAGCTCTTCGTCTGGGCATTTTTCGGGGTGGCCGCGGTGGCCGGCACCTATTACCTGCAAACCGGGCGTGTGGGTTTCGACGCGCTGTGGCTGGGGGCGATCCTGGGCCTCCCGGCGGCGGCGGTCTTGGTGGTGAACAACACCCGGGACAGGAACGAAGACGCGCGGGTGGGTAAACGCACCCTGGCCGTGCGGTGGGGGTTGCGGGCGATGCGTGGGCTGTATGCCGCGCTGATGCTCGCGCCCGCGCTGGGGCTGCTGCCGCTGGTGGCCGGCGGGTCGTGGTGGCTGGCCGGCGCATGGCTACTGCTCCCCTGGGCGCTTTCCCTGGCCCATGAGATCTGTGCCCAGCCACCGGGGCCGGCCTACAACCGGTTGCTCGTGGCCACGGCCCGCTGGGAGGCGGCTTTCGGTGTCCTGATCGCGGCGGGGTTGGTGGCCGGACGCTTCCTGTCCCGGTGAACCTCAGCGGCCGCCCGTGGATCGGTACGCTCGCCGGTGCTCCGTGCGGGGCGGTCCGGGTCACGGATCTCCAGATCCGCCCCTACGCGCTCGCATTGCGCCGGCCGTGGGTCTCGGCGCGCGGTGCAACAGGCGTTCGCCGCGGATGGCTGTTGCGACTGGACACGGACAGGGGCCTGCGGGGCTGGGGGGACTGCGCGCCGTGGCCGGCGGCGGGGACGGTCTCGCCGCGTGTGGCCGGGATGCAGCTCGCGTGGCTTGCCGGCCGGAGCGCGGGCGTGCCGCTCGGGCGTTGGTTGCAACGGGTGGCGGGCCTGTCCGGTCCAGTACGTTTCGCCTGCGAGGCGGCCGCGCTCGACGTCCTTGGGCAGTTGCTCCACCGGCCGTTGCGCCGGCTGCTGATTCCCCGGGCCCCGGACGCGGTTCCCGTCAATGCGGCCCTGGGGCCGCTCGACCGTGCGATCGGCCGGCGGCTGGATGCGGCGGCCGAGCGCGGCTTCCGGGTGGTGAAGATCAAGCTCGGCATGCGTCCTGCGGCGGTCGAGCTGGCTGCCCTGGCGCGCCTGATTCCCGGGCTGGGCGGGGTTGCCCTGCGGCTGGACGTCAACGGCGCGTGGTCGTTGCGGGAGGCGCGCCGCGCCCTGGCCCGCTGTGGCCGCTGGCCCTTGGAGGCGGTGGAGGCCCCATGTGCGGGCATGGCTCTCCCGGAACTGGCGCGCTGGCAGCACGCGGTCTCTTATCCCCTGGCGCTGGACGAGGAGGTGCGCCGCGCCGCCGCGGTTGCCGGGGCCGTGCGGCGCTGGATCCTGAAGCCCACCGTGCATGGACTGGGGGGCGTGGTGGAACTGGCCGAGCGGGCCCGGCGCGCCGGCGTGCAGGTGGTGCTCACCAGCACCCTGGAATCGGCGGTGGGACTGATGGCGGTGGCGCAGGCCGCGGCCGCGCTCGGCACCGCGAACGTCGCCCAGGGGCTGGGCACGGCGGACTGGCTCGCCGCCGATACGGCTGCCTTCCCACAGACCCGGGATGGCGTGCTCCGTCTGCCCGGAGAACCGGGCCTGGGAGTCCACCCGGCGGCGGAAGGCGCCGGAGGAAACGCCGTGTAGGGGGTACGTCGGGCGCCGTCGCGGCCACTCTCGGCAGGGCGTTGCCCCGCCGCCGGGCCGGTGACCGTGTTGTGCGCCGCCTGCTTCCCTGCCGGTCGATCAGGTCTCGTGCGCCGCCGCGCGTGCGTTCGATCGGCCCGCCACGGGCGTATTACAGCGGCCTGCCTCAATAACGTCCGTGGGCGCGGCTGATGTAATTGGTCATCTCCACGTATTGCTGGTTCATGCGCATCAGGGTGCCGTGCACGGAGCGGATGATGGCCTTCATCACCTTGTAGACGATCCAGGGGTGGGAGTCGATCAATCGCTCGAGGTCCTCCCGGCGAAGCTCCATGACCTGTGCGTTGCCCAGCGCGCGCAGCGTCGCCGTGTGTGGATGGCCGTCCACGAAGGCCATCTCGCCGGCGAGGTCTCCCGGCTTGAGCACATGGAGGGTGACATGATCGCCACCGCCCACGTCGCGGGTCACCTCGAGGCGCCCGGAGGCCAGGATGTAGAGCGTGTCGTCGGTGTCCCCCTCGCGGAACAGGGTCTCCCCATCGGCCAGCGCACGCTGGTGCATGATGGGGGCCAGCGTCTGGCATTCCTCCCGGGCGAGCTCGCTGCCCAGCGGGGATTTCGCAATGGTCTCGTCGTTGGTCTGTGCCATGGGAAGGATCGTCTGTCGTGGTTGCCGGGGATGCCCGCCGAACCGGGGCCTGCCTGATATTCTACCGGGTAACGCCGGCGGGTATCTCGCCCGGCTCGGTGGGGTTGACCCGCGTCAAGCGGGTTTCGACAGGAGTCGGCGGGCGGCATCGCGGTCGAGCTTGCCGAGCGCCGTGCGCGGCAGTTCCGCGAGCCGAACGATGCGGCGGGGTCGCCAGGCCGGCGGCAGCCGGGCCCGGATCCAGGAGAGCGGATCCATGGCATCGCGGTCCAGCACGAGCAGCGCCGCGATGCGATCTCCCCACACCGGGTCGGGTACGGCGACCACGCAGGCCTCACGGATCTGGGGGTGTTCCAGCAGGGCCCGTTCCACGGCGTCCAGCGGTACGTTCACGCCGCCGCTGACGGCCATACGGTCATGCCGGCCGAGTACGCGCACCTGTCCATCGGGCTGCACCGCGCCATGGTCGCGGCAGAGGACGGAACGGGCGGGGGGAACCCGGGTGCGGTCCGTGGCGCGGAAGGTGGCGCGAGAGGCCCCCGGCGAGACTTGAGGGCCGCGGACCGAAAGGCGGGCGCCGTGGCCCGAGGTGCCGACCCGCAGGCCCTGGATCGGCCGGCCCACACGCGTGGTGTCCGGGGGCGTTGCGCGGCCGAGCGCCCGGATGCACACACTCGAGGCGGTCTCCGTCATTCCCCACGAGACGTGGATCGGCCAGCCTGCCGCCAATGCCCGTTCGGCCAGGCGGGTGTCGAGCCGGTCCCCTCCAACCAGGGCCACACGCAGCCGGGCGGGGGGTGGTGCGTCGCCCGAGCAGTCCAGCAGGCGGGCGAGCATCACGGGCACCAGAGAGACGTGGCTGACGTCGAGATCCCACAGGATCGCCAGCACGTCCTCCGCGTCGAAACGTTCCCGCAGGATCATGGCGGCACCCGCATACAGGCAACGAGCCAGGATGGCGATCCCTCCCACGTGGGTCAGCGGTAGCACGTTGAGCCAGCGATCCCCGGCAGCCAGACCGACGACCGACGACACGGCGGCGGCCGAGGCGGCCAGGTTGCCGGCGGTCAGCAGGATCCGGCGCGGTCGGCCCGTGGTGCCGCTGGTGGCCGCGGCCAGCAGGGGCTGGCTCCAGGCGTTGGCGAGCGGCTTGCCCCGGGCCGGCGGGAGACGGGGGCGCGTCCCGCCCGAGGTCGGTCGTATGTCATGGGGGACGGGTACGGTGCCCCTGAGGGCGCAATGGATGGCCAGCGCTTCCCGCAGGCGGGGAGATTCGTGAAACCGAGCCGTCCAGCGCCGGGGATGTGCGATGAGCCGGTGGAGCCGGCGGAAGTCGAGTTGGGCCGCGGGGTGCAGGAGCGCCGAAGCGAGGGGACGGACGGCGGCCTGCGCGACGAGCCAGCGCGAGGGAAGCTCCACCCCTTGGTTCATGGCGGAGACCAAAAGGCCCGGCACCCTTTTGCCGCCGGTGCCGGGCCTCAGTGCCGTCGTCCGGCGTTACTTGCGAGCGCCGGGGCCGTTGATGGGTAGGCCGTTGCTCATGTACGTATGGAAGTACTCAAGGGCACGATACTCTTCACCCTGCTTGGGGAAGGGTTTGGCGCGTACCTGCTTGTTGCAGCCGGCGTAGCGGCGGTGCAGGGTGCCCAGTCCGCCCCACTTGGATCGGTATACCGGGAAGTGTGTGGTGTGACCCAGCGCGGGGCTCAGTAGATCGGCGCGGATGTGATGACCGGCGTAGTACACGTGGCAGTCCGCGCAGGCCAGGTTGAGTTGGCCCCGCTTGGCGTAGAAGAAGTGCTTGCCCTTCTCATACTCCGCCTCGGCGGCCTTGTTGGGGATCTTTACGTCGGTCTTGTGGCCTCGGGAGAGATAGGTAAGGTAGGCTGATATGTCCGCGATGGGCCCCTTGCCCCAGGGCAGGGGTTTCTCGCCGTTCTTCTCGCGACACTCGTTGATCTCGAGCTCCAGGGTCTTCACCTTGCCCGATTTCGTGTCGAAATACGGGTAATTTTGTTTTATCCCCTTTTTGTAGCCGGGGAAGCACGAGGCCATGGTCTTGCCGTTCTTGAACGGCTTGTGGAAGAGCTCCTTGCCCTTTTCGATGTTGATCTCGTAGGGCGGGAACTCCTCGATCGCCTCCCATTGCTCACGGGCGGCGGGGTCGATGGCATAAACCCCGTTGGCGAAGTCTTCGAACGGGACGTTCGGGAATCGCTTCTTGAAGTATTCCCGGAAGGCCTTCAGGTCGTCCTCCGGACTGGCCAGGGCCGCGGGCACGGCCATGGTCATGCCGACCATGGCTGCGGCGGCAATGGCGATGAGTTTCGCTTTCACGCTGTGTTCCTCCATTCTCTCGGTCAGTCCCCTGGTGAGTGCGGCGAGCGCGCCGCATTCCCGGATCGGGTGGTTCGTCCGTGGTTTACTTCACCGTGGTTTCCAGCGAGTCGGACTGGCCCTGATTGTCGACCCAGGAGAGCTTCACCTTGTCCCCTTTCTTGCCGTCGTACTTGAAGGACAGGTAGGGGTTCTTGGAGATGCCGCCGCCCCAGTAGGCGGTGAGCTTCTTCTCCCCGTTGCTCTCGGCCGTCACCTCGGTGATGTAATGGGCCGGGATCAGCTTGCCGGTCTTCTTGTCCTTCCGGCTACCCGTCTCCATGGGATGGCTGATGAGGCATTTGACGGTGACGACGCCATCCTTTTCCCGGGCGCGGATCTTGATGGTGGATTTAGCCATAGGGTTCTACCTCGATTCGGTTTGCGTGTGGGATCGTGAGGCTCGGGTCAGCCGCCGCAGCCGCCGATGGTGACCTTGACCTGCTTCTTGGCGCCGTACACCTTGCCTCCCGACTTCACGATGGCGATCACGTCGCCGGTCTTGCCCATCTTGATGCGGGTGGAGATGTAGGCATGGGTGCCTTTACCCAGCTCGTAGGCGGAAGTCAGGGGGCTGGGATTGGCCGAGGCCAGGATGGCGATGTTCGTGACGTCCTTGAGCGAGCTGCTGACCGTGATGGGGACCACGGCGCCGTTCTCGGCGATGTCCGGGGCCTTCACGTTGATGGCGTCGGAGCTCTCGAAGGCCGCTCCGCCCATCAGACCCTTCAGGGCGTCGTCCACGGTCTTGGCCTTGAAGGCGGCTTCGGGCCAGGCGGCCAGCACGTCGCCGGGGGTCAGCAGACCCGCGCCGGCGGCGACGCTCAGTGCGCCGATGGCCAGGGTGCCCTTGAGGAACAGTCTACGGTGTTCGTTCATGTGGGGATTCCTCCAATGAATGCTCAGACCTGCGAGATGGGCTACAGGGAGTAGATGAAGTCCGTGACCAAGTCGATCTCCTTCTCGCTCAGGATATGGTGCGGTCCGAACGGAGGCATGATCGTATGGGGGTTCTTCTTGCGTGCATCCCAGATCTGGGCACGCAGCTTGGCCTTGTCGGGATAACGCGCCTTCATCGCCACCAGCGGTGGACCGATGTCTCCGGGCAGGGTGCCGCCTGCGATCTGGTGACAGGCCAGGCAGTTGCCTTTCTTGCGGTCGAAGGCGATCTTCTTGCCTTGTTCGATGGCGGATGCCGAAGAGGCGGCCGCGCTCTTGTCCTGCGCCGTGGCGCAGGCCACCACGAGCACACTCAGCGAGGCGGCCATCGTGATGAGGATGGGTTTGCGCATGAGTCCTCCTGCTTGGTTTGAAGGGTCGTTGTGGGGTTCCTTCCGCGTGCGACCGGTCCCTGTGGGGCTTTTCGCCGCTGTTGTTCTTGTCTTGCGGCCACACGTATCAGAACGACCGTAGGATACCGGAAACCGCGTATTTCGCAATATGGGGCTGACCCTGTCACGGGTCGGCCCCGTCCATTTTGGCGGGCCCAAAGCGGCTCTGTTGAAAACTCATATTTTTCAATCAGATGCAACACCTCTGGAGGCCGACCGACAGGGTCTCGCGGGGTGCGGCGGGTGGATCCGGCATTTTTCCGCCGGCCGGCCCGGACCGAAAGGCGGGATGGGGCATGGCGCGGTCAGGGGTTTTTTCCGCGGTGCCCTGCGCGTTCCCGTCCGCGCAGCGAGGCGATCTCCTTGCGCTTGGCCCGGATGCGTGCCTGGGAGACCGGGTCGATCCCTTTGCTCCGGAGCGCGAGTTGGAGCTGCTCCAGGGCGGCGCCGTATTGGCCATAGGCGGTGTGAAAGTCCGCCAGGGCCTCGTGTGCCAGCCAGTCCTTCCCCGCGGCCGCGGCGGCCCGGGCCTCCAGGCGCAGCAACAGGGGGCTGGGCCACTGCCGGGAGGTGTGCTGCTGCAGTAGGGCCAGCGCTTCGGCGCCGCGTTGCTGCCGCAATAAGGAACGTGCCCGGTAGTAGGTCACCGCCTGGAGATCGGGAAACAGCGCGTCGATCCGGGCGAGCAGCCGGTCCGCCTTGCCGAATTGCCCCGTATCCATCCAGGCGCGGGCCAGGGCGAGCTGGATCCAGAGGTTGTCCGGGGACTGCCGGCGCAGCTCCTCGAGCAGGGCGACGGCGCGGGTCGGCTGACCGTCGCGAAGATAGGCCACCGCGAGCATGTAGCGCTCGGCGGCGCCACGCAGGCGGTCACGCCGGGCGATGATCGCCGAAGGGGCCGTGGTCAGGGCGCGTACCCGGGCCTTGGCATAGTGGAACTCGGGGCGGTCGCTCACCACCGCGTTGTCGCTGCGGTGGCGTAGCTGCTCGGCGCGGTTGCGCGTATCGCTGATGCGGTCCAGCGTGAGGGGGTGCGTGCTGAGGAACTCCAGCGTCCGGCCGGCGTTGAGCTGGTTTTCACGCTGCAGACGCTCGAAAAAGTCGGGCATGCCGGCCGGATCGTATCCGGATGCGACGAGCAGCCGCATGCCCACCCGGTCGGCCTCGCGCTCGTAGTCCCGCGAGAAGGCGAGCCGGGCCTGCGCGGAGGCCGCCATGGTCCCCTGGAGGGCCGCCGCCCCGGCGTTGCCCCCGCCGGTCATGCCGATGGCGATGGCGGCGAGCAGCCCGAGGGCGGTGGCCACTGTGATCTGGCGTGATTCGGCCACCATGCGCGCCATGTGATGTTGGGACACGTGGGCGATCTCGTGGGCCATCACGCCGGCCAGTTCGGCTTCGTTGCGGGCCGCCTCGATGAGGCCCGTGTAGATGGCGACCACGCCGCCGGGCGTGGCGAAGGCATTGATCACGGGGGAGTTCAGCACCAGGAAGCGATAACGCAGCTCGGTGTCGAGCGCCGAGGAGATCAGACGCTGGCCGAGTGCCGCGACATAGTTTTCGAGCTCGGGATCCTCCAGCACGGGCATCTGGTTGCGGATCTGTGCCTCCACGATGGCGCCGAGTTTCTTTTCCTCGCTTGGACTGAGGACGGTGTCGGCCGGATCGCCCATCTCGGGCAGGCGCAGATCCAAGGCGCGGGCCGCGGGCAGTCCGGACACGACCAGACAGACGGCGCAGACCAGGGCGATCAGGGCCTTGTGCAGCGAAGTGGGGGGGAGCGGCATGCGGCGTGTCTGGCAGCGATGGCGTAAGATTGGGACTCCGGCGGCGCGGCCTGGGTTCCCGTGGGGCTTATCCAGTGTACGGCATCCCGCCGCCGGTCGTATCGGCCGGGCTTTATCGGCCGGGCTTTATCGGCCGGGCTTGAGGTCACGGCCGGTCCGACGTACTATATTAGAATTATCTAATACACAAAGATCGAGGAGAGGCATGTACCCGGTTGACGAGATCGATGCGCAGACGCTCAAGCAGTGGATCGACGCTGGGCGCCGTGTGCGTATCCTGGACGTGCGGTCCCCCATGGAGACGGCCCGCGGCGTGATCGAGGGCGCGGAGCTGCTCCCGCTCCATCTGGTACCCATTGAGATGAATCGCCTGTTGACCGGCTCCGAGGAGGAGCCCCTGGTGATCGTCTGTCGTTCGGGGGCGCGTTCCTATCAGGCCTGCGCCTTTCTGAACCAGCACGGGGCCCGTCACACCTACAATCTGCGCGGTGGTCTGATCGGGTGGGCCGGGGCGGGTTACCCCTTGACGCTGCCGGGCGCCCCGGCCACCTCGGCCGCCTGATCCGATCCTCCTTCATTGTCCGGTTCTCGTTCCCGATCCGGCGA
>JALSSO010000075.1 GCA_026984215.1 Gammaproteobacteria bacterium
CACGGGGCCGGCCGCGGCGTACACCATGGGAGGGCCGGGCTCCGGGGTGGTGGTGCCCTATGTCTATCACAACGGACCCGGCGAGACCACGGCGGTGGGATTGGTCACCGGCGATGCGACCACCTGCGCGTTCACCCCGCCCGCCCGGATCTACTGGACCTTTTTCGATGCCGACTCCAACCCCGTCAAGAGCGGCAGCTTCACCATGACCCACAACGACGTCCATCCGTTCATCTGGGCCAGCGAGGGCGGGGACACGGTCAAGGGCCAAGTGGGTTATCTGCTGTTCGTCCTGGACACCGATGGCGACGGGTTGCTGAGCATGAGTGAGGGAGCCTTCAGGTGCTTGGGGGCCGAGGCGTTCTACGCCGTGCTGGACGACAATGACGTCGCCTTCGTGCCCACCTTGCCGGTGGACCCCTATGACTTCGCGGAAGCCAACGGGGGAGGGACCGTGAACCTCGCCGCCCTGGGGCCGGACAGCCTCACGACGTTGATCGCCGGTGGAACGAACGTGCTGCTCGAGATCTTTGGCGCCAAGTTCATGTCGCATCTGCTGAACCTGCGTTATTCGGTGGGTGGCGGCGACACCACCCAGATCGTGCTCTGGTCGGCGGAGACCATCGGCGGGCCGGGGGTGAGTTATTCCGCCAAGATCTATGACGACGAGCAGAACGTGGCCAACGTCTCGGTGGCCCTGCCGCACAAGGAACTCAACGTCATCGACCCGGCGGCGATCGCGGGCCGGCCGGCGGGCTTCGTCAATGGCTTCCTCCAGCTCGTGACGCCTGCCTCGGCGGGAGACGGAGACGCCGACCCCGATGTGTGTGCCCCGCTGGCGGGAAGCCTGCCGACCACGTTCACGGACCGCGGGTGCGACGGCAACGGTGTAGTCGGCATCAGTTTCATCCACTCCCCGGGACTGGGTGCCCGGCAGACCCTCCTCGCCCCATCGACGGCCGGCGGACCGTAACGGAAGGGTGGCGCGGAAGCCGGCCAAGGGGTAGTCTCCGGGCCAGGGAGGGCAGCGGAGGCGGTGAGTGACGCACGTTCTGGTCGTCGGAGGGGCGGGTTACATCGGCTCGCACATGGTGCTGGCGCTGGACCGCGCCGGATACCGGGTGACGGTGTTGGACGACCTGAGCAAGGGGCATCGCGAGGCCGTGCTGGCCGGCCGCCTGGTGGTCGGCGGGCTCGGTGACGCCGCCTTGCTCGATCGGTTGTTCGCCGCCGATGCGCCCGCGGCCGTGATGCATTTCGCCGCCTTCATCGAGGTGGGCGAATCGGTGCGCGATCCGGCCCGCTACTACCGCAACAACTTCGCCGCCACCCAAGTGCTGCTCGATGCCCTGCGCGCACACGGGGTGGACGCCTTCATTTTCTCGTCCACGGCGGCCATCTTCGGCGAGCCCGAGGCGGTGCCCATCGACGAGGATCACCCCAAGCGTCCCATCAACCCCTACGGGCGCAGCAAATGGATGGTCGAGCAGTTGCTGGAGGACTACGATCAGGCCTATGGGCTGCGGGCCGTGGCCCTGCGTTACTTCAACGCGGCGGGCGCCGATCCCCAGGGCCGGATCGGCGAGCGGCACGATCCGGAGACGCATCTCATCCCACTGGTCCTGCAAGCCGCCTCCGGGCGCCGCGAGGCGATCACCGTCTTCGGCGAGGACTACGACACCCCGGATGGGACCTGCATCCGGGACTACATCCACGTGGAGGATCTGTGCCAGGCCCATCTCCTGGCCCTGGAACACCTGCTCGCGGGGGGCGGGAGCCGCCGCTACAACCTGGGCAACGGGGCCGGTTATTCGGTGCGGGAGGTGATCGACACCGCCCGGCGGGTCACGGGACGGGACATTCCCGAGCGTCGCGGCGCACGGCGGCCCGGGGACCCGGCCCGTCTGGTGGCCGATGCGACGCGGATCACGCGCGAGCTCGGCTGGGCGCCCCGGTATCCGGCGCTGGAGGACATCGTGGCGCATGCCTGGGCCTGGGAGCGCCGGCTCGCCGAGCGCCACGCTTTCCCCGCCCCGCGGCGTTCGCGGTAAAATACACCCGCATGGAAGGACGCCTGTACATCGAGACCCAGGGCTGTCAGATGAACGCCTACGACTCGGCGCGCATGGCCGACGCGCTGCGCGAGCGCCTGGGTCTGGAGCGCACCGCCGATCCCGCCGAGGCCGACGTGCTCCTGCTCAACACCTGCTCCATCCGTGAGAAGGCCCAGGAGAAGGTGTTCTCCACCCTGGGGCGCTGGCGGGTCCACAAACAGGCCCGGCCCCACGTGGTGATCGGGGTGGGGGGGTGCGTGGCCAGTCAGGAGGGCGAGGCCCTGCGCCGCCGCGCCCCGCACGTGGACGTGGTCTTCGGCCCGCAGACCGTGCACCGTCTGCCGGAGATGATCGAGCAGGTGCGCGCGGCGGGGCGGGCCGTGGTGGACGTGAGTTTCCCGGAGATCGAGAAGTTCGACCGGCTGCCCGAGCCGCGCGCCGAGGGGCCCACCGCCTTCGTCTCCGTCATGGAGGGATGCAGCAAGTATTGCAGCTTCTGCGTGGTGCCTTACACGCGCGGTGAGGAGGTGAGCCGCCCGTTGGACGAGGTCGTAGCCGAGGTGGCGGCCCTGGCCCGCCAGGGCGTGCGCGAGGTCACCCTGCTGGGGCAGAACGTCAATGCCTATCGGGGCGAGACCCCCGATGGGGACGCGGCCGACCTGGCGCTGCTGATCCACTATGTCGCGGCGGTGGACGGGATCGACCGGATCCGTTTCACCACCTCGCACCCGCTGGAGATGAACGACGAGCTGATCGAGGCCTTCGGCGAGGTGCCGGAGCTGGCCGGATTCCTGCATTTGCCCGTGCAGAGCGGTTCCGACCGGATCCTGCGCCTGATGCGGCGGGGGCATACGGCCCAGGAGTACCTGGACATCGTGGCCCGCCTGCGCCGCGCGCGGCCCGGTTTGTCCCTGTCCACGGACTTCATCGTGGGCTTCCCCGGAGAGACCGAGGCGGACTTCCGGGCCACGCTGGAACTCATCGACGCGGCGGGCTTCGATCACGCCTTCAGTTTCGCCTTCAGCCCCCGCCCCGGCACGCCCGCGGCCGAGTTGCCGGACGACGTGCCGGCGGCCGAGAAGAAGCGTCGCCTGCAGGTGCTGCAGGCCCGCGTCCAGGCCCGTTTCGATGCGGTCTCCGAGGCCATGGTGGGCACGGTCCAGCGGGTGCTCGTGGAGGGCCCCTCCCGGCGCAGCCCACGCGAACTGTGCGGGCGCACCGAGAACAACCGGGTGGTGAACTTCCCGGGCCCGCGGGAAGCCGTCGGGCGGTTCGCCGAGATCGAGGTCACCGCCGCGCTGGCCAACTCCCTGCGGGGACGCATCCACAGCATCGAGGAAACCATTCCCAACGTAGCTTGAACACACGACCCGCAAGCATCGACCTGACCCTGGAGCCGTTCGACAATCCCCGACTGGCCAACCTCTGCGGCCCCATGAACGCCCATCTGCGCCAGGTGGAGCGCCGCCTCGGGGTGGAGATCAACAACCGCGGCAACCGCTTCAGCATCATCGGCGAGGCTCGTTCGGCCGAGGCCGCGGCGGCCGTCCTGCGCGATCTGTACGCCAACGCCGAGGAGGGCGCGCTCACCGCCTCCCAGGTGCATCTGCACCTGCAGGAATCGGGCGTGGATCGCCTGCTGGAGTCACCCCAAGAACCGGCGACGGTGGAGCCGGTACGCACGCGGCGCGGCAAGGTGCGCCCGCGCGGCCGCGTGCAGGCCGAGTACGTCGAGGCGATCCGCGGCTCGGATCTCAGCTTCGGCATCGGTCCGGCCGGCACGGGCAAGACCTATCTCGCCGTGGCCTGCGCGGTGGAGGCCCTGGAGCAGGACCTCGTCCGCCGCCTGGTCCTGGTGCGTCCCGCCGTGGAGGCCGGGGAGCGGCTGGGCTTCCTGCCCGGCGACCTGGCCCAGAAGGTGGATCCCTATCTGCGGCCCATGTACGACGCCCTGTTCGAGACCATGGGCTTCGAGAAGGTGGAACGGCTCATGGAGCGCAACGTGATCGAGGTGGCCCCCTTGGCCTACATGCGCGGGCGCACGCTCAACGATTCCTTCGTGATCCTGGACGAGGCCCAGAACACCACGGTGGAGCAGATGAAGATGTTCCTCACCCGCATCGGCTTCGGCTCCAAGGCAGTGGTCACCGGCGACGTCACCCAGACCGACCTGCCGCCGAACCGGACCTCGGGACTGCGTCACGTCATCGAGGTGCTGCGCGAGGTGGAGGGGGTGCGGTTCGCGTTCTTCACGGCCCGGGACGTGGTGCGCCACCCCTTGGTGCAGCGCATCGTCCAGGCCTACGAGTCCCACGAGGCCGCTTGAGCGCCGGGCCCATGCGCGATGCCGAGGAACCGCCTCCGCAAGCTGGGCCGTGGCCCGGTGCCGCGGATCTCGATCTCACGGTGCAACGCCGCGCATCGGCGGCGTCCATTCCCGGAGACGAGCAGTTTCTGCGCTGGGCGCGGGCCGCGGCCCGCGGACGTGCCGGCGAACTCACCATCCGCATCGTGGACGAGGATGAAAGCCGCGCCCTGAACCGCGAATACCGTGGCCGGGACCGTCCCACCAACGTGCTGTCCTTTCCCCTGGAGGTGCCCCCCGATGTCCCGGTCCGGATGCTGGGCGACCTGGTGATCTGCGCGCCGGTGGTGCAGCGGGAGGCCGCCGAACAGGGCAAGCCGCCGCAGGCCCACTGGGCCCACTTGGTGATCCACGGCGTTCTGCACCTGCTCGGGTATGATCACGAATCCGCCGAACAGGCCCGCCGCATGGAGGCCGAGGAGATCCGGATTCTCGCCGCACTCGGCTTCGACAACCCCTACGAGGTATGGCGTTGATGCCGCGATCGCCGATCACCGTTCCCCGCCCGGAATGGGGTGGCACACGGAGTCGTGGGCGGCCCGGGAGCGGCCCGTGAACCCGCATCCGGAAGGCCGCAAGGGCGGCTGGGGCTGGCTGGAACGGCTCAGTCAAGCCTTCGTGGCCGAGCCCGAGAATCTGGACCAGCTGGTGGATCTCCTGCGCCGCGCACAGGCCCGGGGCCTGTTGGGGGCGGACGAGCTGGAGATGATCGAGGGCGTGCTCCAGGTCTCGGAGCTGCGGGTGCGCGACGTCATGATCCCGCGCGCGCAGATGGTGGTGGTGCCCGCCGAGGCGGATCTGAGGCAGATGCTCCCGATCATCGTGGAGTCGGCCCATTCCCGTTTCCCGGTGGTGGGCGAGAGTCGCGACGAGGTGGAGGGCATCCTGCTGGCCAAGGACCTGCTGCGCTACTTCGCCGACGGCAACGAGGCGGAGTTCGACATGGAGGACGTCCTGCGTCCGGCCACCCTGATACCGGAAAGCAAGCGGCTCAACGTGCTGCTGCGCGAGTTCCGCAAGAGTCGTAACCACATGGCCATCGTGGTCGATGAATACGGCGGCGTGGCCGGGTTGGTGACCATCGAGGACGTACTGGAGCAGATCGTGGGCGAAATCACCGACGAGCACGACGTCGAGGAAGGAGGATACGTGGTGGAGCGCGCGCCCGGCCACTACACCGTCAAGGCCCTGACGCCCATCGAGGACTTCAACGAGGCGCTGGGCACCACGCTCAGCGACGAGGAGTTCGACACCATCGGCGGCCTGGTGGTGCATCGTTTCGGTCACCTGCCGAAGCGGGGCGAGACGGTGGATCTGGACGGTCTGCGTTTTCGGGTGCTGCGCGCCGACAACCGGCGCGTCCACCTGCTGGAGGTGGAACGGACCACGGCGGCGGAAGAGGCCTGAGGTGCCCCGCCCCGGGGTCTGCGGCGACGTACTCGCCTTGGCGGCCGGGCTCGTCTGGGTGGGCGCCTACGCGCCCCTGGGCTGGTGGCCCCTGGGCGTGCTCGCCCCGGCGCTGTTGTTCGCCACCTGGGTGGACGCCTCCCCGCGGCGCGCCGCCTGGCGCGGCTATCTGGCCGGGCTCGGCCTGTTCGGACTGGGCGTGTCCTGGATCTTTCACAGCATCCATGAATTCGGCCAGGCTCCGGTTTGGTTGGCCGTGGGGATCACTGGGGCGTTCATTCTGGCGCTTGCGGCCTTTCCGGCCCTCGTGGGTGGCCTGGGCAACCGCTTCCGTGGCGAGGCGGCGCGGCTGCTCGGCATCTATCCGGCGCTGTGGTTTCTCGTCGAGTGGGTACGCGGCTGGTTCCTGACCGGCTTTCCCTGGCTGCTGGCCGGAGAGCCCCATGCCGACTCGCCGCTGGCCGGTTTCTTCCCCGTGGCCGGGACGTTCGCGGTGGGCTGGCTGGGGCTGCTCCTGGCCGGGGCGGTGGTCTGGTGGCTGCGGCGTCCTCCCTGGCGCCCGGCCTTGGGGCTGGCGGGCGTGCTGGCGTTGGCGGTCGCGCTCGGTGTGTGGCTGGAACGGCGCGCTTGGTCCGTTCCGGCCGGGCCCCTCCTGCGGGTGGCCCTGGTGCAGGGCAACATCGCCCAGGACCGCAAGTGGGCGCCGGAGATGTACGAGCCCACGAAACGGCTCTACCGGGATCTCACCCTGAAGAACCGGGACGCGGATCTGGTCGTGTGGCCGGAGACCGCCATACCGGCCTTCTACAGCGAGGAGCGGGAATACTTCCAGACATTGGCCCAGGAGACCGCCGCAGATGGGCTCACCGTGATCACGGGGGTCTTCCGCCTCGACCCGGCCGGGCCGCGCATGTTCAACAGCCTCGTGCGTCTGGGCACGCCGCCGGAGTTCTACGACAAGCGACATCTGGTCCTGTTCGGCGAGTACCTCCCGCTGCGTGGCCTGCTCCGATGGCTCGGCGACCTCGTCGTGATTCCCATGTCGGATCTCTCCCCCGGCGCCGGCGCGCCGTTGCTGCATCTGCGCGACGGCCGGCCCGTGGGCGTGGGCATTTGTTACGAGGACGCCTTCGGCGGCCTGACGGCCGAGGCCCTGCCCGCCGCCCAGTTGCTGCTCAACGTCAGCAACGACGCCTGGTTCGGCGACTCGCTGGCACCCCACCAGCATCTGCACATCGCCCGCCTGCGGGCGTTGGAGACGCGGCGGTTCATGGTGCGCGCCACCAACACGGGGATCTCCGCCATCATCGATCCCCATGGCCGGGTGGTGGCGCGTGCGCCCCAGTTCGAGACGCACGTGCTGCGCGGCGAGGTGGTTCCACTGCGGGGGGAGACGCCCTTCGTGCGCTGGGGAAATGGGCCCTGGCTCTCGGCGGCGTTGCTCCTGCTCCTTATACTGGGCGCGCGTCAGAGGCAACGAGAGCGGAAGGCCCCATGAGTGAATATCCCGTCGTCCCCGTCATCCTTTCCGGCGGCTCCGGCACGCGGCTCTGGCCCATGTCGCGGGAGCTGTATCCGAAACAGTTCATTG
The DNA here is from genome assembly GCA_026984215.1 of Gammaproteobacteria bacterium. GTDB lineage: Bacteria > Pseudomonadota > Gammaproteobacteria > JAJDOJ01 > JAJDOJ01 > JALVEU01. The sequence goes on from JALSSO010000075.1 coordinate 7,418, forward strand.
CGCTGCTGGGCGGGGAGAGCCTGTTCGAGCGCACCCTGCGGCGCGTGCGTGGAATCGAGGCGATTCAGTCTCCCATCGTGGTGTGCAACGAGGAGCACCGTTTCATGGCCGCCGAGCAACTCCGGCGCTCCGGCGTGCGGGAGGGTTCGATCCTGCTGGAGCCGGTGGGACGCAATACCGCCCCGGCCATCGCCGTGGCGGCCCTGGAGGCCGTGGAGCGGCACGGGGATGCGGTGCTGTTGGTGCTGCCGGCCGATCACATGATCCGGGACGAGGACGCGTTCCGGGCGGCGGCGCAGACCGGGGCGCGGGCCGCGGGGGCGGGCTGGCTGGTCACCTTCGGCGTGGTCCCCACCCGGCCGGAGACCGGATTCGGCTACATCCGACGCGGCGAGCCGCTGGAGGAGGGACTGTACCGGGTGGAGCGTTTCGTGGAGAAACCGGACGCGGACACGGCGCAGCGCTATCTGGAGCAGGGCGGATACTACTGGAACAGCGGCATGTTCCTGTTCCTCGCCAGCCGCTACCTACACGAACTGGCCGGCCACGAGCCCGAGATGGCCGCGTGCTGTCGGGCTGCCTTCGAGGGGCGTCACCGGGATCTGGACTTCGTGCGCCTGGAGGCGGCGTCTTTCGAACGGGCGCCGGCCGACTCCATCGACTACGCGGTCATGGAGCGCACGGATCGCGCCGTGGTGGTGCCCCTGGATGCCGGGTGGAGTGACGTGGGCTCCTGGCACGCCCTGTGGGAGGCGCGGGACCATGATGCGGATGGCAACGTCCTGGTGGGGGACGTGATCGCCGAGCAGACGCGGAACTCCTATGTGCATGCGGCCGGCCGTCTGGTGGCCACGCTGGGGCTGGAGGACGTGGTGGTGGTCGAGACGGCCGATGCGGTGATGGTGGCTCCCCGCGCACGCTCCCAGGAGGTCAAGCGAATCGTGGAGCGCCTCAAGGCCGCGGGTCGCGACGAGGCACGGGTGCACCGCAAGGTCTACCGGCCCTGGGGGGCCTACGAGACCCTCGATCTGGCCGAGCGCTTCCAGGTCAAGCACATCACCGTGGAGCCGGGTCAGAGTCTCTCCCTGCAGCTCCATCACCACCGCTCCGAGCACTGGATCGTGGTGCGCGGCACCGCGCGCGTGACCTTGCGGGGCGAAACCCTGTTGCTGGGCGAGAACGAGTCCGTCTACATCCCGCTGGGTGCGGAGCATCGCCTGGAGAATCCCGGCAAGATCCCGCTGGAACTGATCGAGGTGCAGTCCGGCAGCTATCTGGGCGAGGACGACATCGTGCGCCTGGAGGACCGCTACGGGCGGGAAGCGAAGCAGGCACCGGACCGATCGGGCGAGGAGCGGCGCACCGTCGATGCGACCCGCTGATCTCCCTGGGTGCACGATCCGGGTCAGCCCGGTTCGCGGCCCTTGCCGTGGATCACGCGGGTCAGCGCCTCGCGCGCCATCGGCACCGTGATGCGGCGTTTGCGCACCAGGGACTGGCGGTCCAGGATCCCGAGCACCGCCATCAGCGCGTGCATGTCGCGCGGCCCCTGCCGCATCAGGTAGGCCAGTACCTCGTCGGGGAGATGGAACCCTCGGGCCCGGGCGTGGGCGCGTAGGGCATGGCTCCGGCCCGCGTCGTCGAGGGCGTCGAGTCCGAACACCGTCCCCCAGAGCAGACGAGAGGCCAGATCCGGTAGCCGCAGTGGCAGCGACCTGGGGGGCGGGGTGCTGCCCAGGACCAGCGTCGCGCCGCGTTCGCGCGCCGCGTTGATGAGCGAGAACAATCCGATCTCCCAGTCCGGATCACCGGCCACCGCGTCGATATCGTCCAGGCACAGGCCGTCGAGTGCTTCGAGCCCTTCGAGCATCGCCGGACCGGTTTGCGTGAACTCGGTCAGCGGCACCAGGGCCACCCGCGCGCCGTGTTCCGCCGCCGCCCGGCAGAAGGCCTGCTGCAGGTGGGTCTTGCCGGTCCCCCGGGGGCCCCAGAGCAGGACCTGACATGGCGTGTCGCCCTGGTGCGCGCCGGCGGCCAGCGCTGTCAAATGATGTACGACCGCCTCGTTGGGTGGTGTGGTGAAGGTTTCGAAGGTGGCGCCGGGATCGGCGGGCAAGGCGAGCACCAGCTGCGCGTCCCGCTCCATGTTCAACCGGCGTGGGCGCGGGCCTTGGCCGACCAGCGCAGCACATAGTCCACGCCGCTCCAGGTGGTGGTCAGCACGGTCAGCCACAGGGCCGAGTCGATCAGGACCGGCGGCAGGGTGCGGAGCTGACCGAGCACCACCAGTAGGACCAGGGCGATCTGCATCCCCGTGTTGAGCTTGCTGATGAGCGTGGGCTGCATTTCCACGGGGCCGATGAGGATCCGGTAGGCCGCCGCGCCCCCGAGGATCACCAAGTCGCGGAGCACCACCAGAACCACCAGCGCCACCGGTACCAGCCCCATGATGCCCAGCACCACGTAGGTGACCGTGAGCATGAGTTTGTCGGCCAGGGGGTCGAGCACCGCGCCGAGACGCGACTGCCAGCCGTAACGCTTGGCCAGGTATCCATCCAGGGCGTCGGTGAAGCCCATGAAGGCGGCGAGCCCGAGCGCCTCCGCGTAGGCGCGTTCCCAGAGTGTCCAGGCCAGCGCAGGGACCAGCGCGATGCGCAGGAGGGTGAGGACGTTGGGCGTCTGGGCGGCGAGGTGCACGGATCCGGTCGTACCCGGCTAGGGTTGTTGCTGCCCGGGCGCCGGCGCGCCCCCCTGCCGCCAGCGGAAGTGTTGCACGCGGACCAGCCCCGCGCCCACGGACTCGAGACCCGCGGCCTCGGGCAGCGGTTCCAGAGGACTTCCCCGCGTCCCTAGGATCCGGGCCACCCCTTCCGGGTCCTGGGTGGAGGTGTGGAACACCACCGTGCCGGGGGCGATGCGCCACGGCCGGACCTGTTGCAGCACGGACGATTGGGCGAGAAACCGGTGTACCTGCGCAAAGGCCGCCAGGGAGTTCACCCCATCGACGGCCACGAGCAGCACACCCTGCCGGGCCTCCTGTCCGGATGCGGGGCTCGTGCGCCGGGCCAGCCGGTCGGCCAGGACCTGAATCCCTTCGGTGACGGCCGCCTCCAACGGCGTGTCCCGGGTGCGCCAGTCCAGCCGGGCCTCGCCCAGATACAGGCGCCAATCCATTCGCCACGTCCCGTCCCGCGTCCGCTTGCCCGCCGCGATCAGCACGCCGTCCGGGGTATACCGTTCCGAGGCCTCGCGCACGCTTTCGTCGAAGCCTCCCAGCAGATCGGTCGCCTGGACCCGGGAGCGGTCTTCCAGGTCGAGCAGGGGCAGGAGCAGGTCGAGGCCCCGTTCACGGGCGGTGCGGGCCGCGGCCTCCAGGGCCGGATCCGCGCTTTCCAGTAGACGGCGCGCGCCTGCCTCCTCCACGGCGAGCCAGAGGAGGATTCCGGGACGCGGCGTGGGCCACATGGGGAGGCCGGCCTTGCGCAGCGCCGCGCGTACACGCGCCGGCTGAAAGCGGACCTCCAGGAGATACCCTTCGGTACCCTCCGGCTGGGCCAGGTAACGGTACTCCGAGACCCAGTCCTCGGCGTGGTCGAGCAGCTCGCGCGCCCGCGGATCCCGGCCCACGTCCCGGCGGCCGGTGAGCTTGACGAGGACTCGGGCGAGCGCGGCGCGGATCGCGGGCTTGCGCGCGGCCTCGTCGCCGCTCGCCACGGGAACCCGGGCCGTGTAGAGCCCGTCTTCGCCGACTGCCCGCGCCGCGCCGGCGAAGAACACCAGCACGCCCACAACCGCCAGGATGGCTGCGGCGTGCGCCCTGAATGTCTGCAACATGGGCCGGATCGTTCCACCATCGCGCGGGGGAGGGCGCATTATACCCCCGAGCCGGATCCCGGTGGCGCCGCGGCGCCGGTGGGTTTGCGGGCCATCGCGGCCGCCGATACCATAGCCGGGCCCGCTCGAGGCAGCGGAGGAATCACGGAGTGTCCGAGGGCATGGATTATCGAAGCGCCGGCGTGGACATCGAGGCGGGCAACGCCCTGGTCGAGCGCATCCGGCCGGCCGTGGAGCGCACGCGCAGGCCCGGCGTTCTGGGCTCGGTGGGTGGTTTCGGCGGTCTGTTCCAGCTGCCCTCGGGGCGCTATCGCAAGCCGGTGCTGGTCTCCGGGACCGATGGTGTGGGCACGAAGCTGCTGCTCGCGCGGCGGTTCGGACACCACGAGACCATCGGCGTCGACCTGGTGGCCATGTGCGCCAACGATGTGTTGGTCCCTGGCGCGGAGCCGTTGTTCTTTCTCGACTATTTCGCCACGGGACGCCTGGACGTGGAGCAGGCCGCGCGCGTGATCGAGGGCGTCGCGCGGGGCTGCGAGCACGCCGGTTGTGCGCTGATCGGCGGCGAGACGGCCGAGATGCCCGGCATGTATGGGCCCGGGGACTATGACCTGGCCGGTTTCTGCGTGGGGGTGGTGGAACGGGACGCCCTCCTGGATGGTTCCCGGGTGCGTGCCGGAGACCGGCTCTTGGGGCTGGCCTCCAGCGGGCCCCATTCCAACGGCTATTCCCTGATCCGCAGGATTCTGGAGGCCAGCGGTACCGATCCCGAGGCGCCCCTGGGGGAGGGGACCCTGATCGAGGCCTTGCTCGCCCCCACGCGCATCTACGTCCCAACGCTCCTGCCGCTGGTGGCCGCAGGCCGCATCCGAGCCATGGCCCACATCACCGGGGGCGGGCTGACCGAGAATCTGCCCCGCGTTCTGCCCCGCGGCCTGGCGGCCCGGATCGATGCGTCCGCCTGGTCCTGGCCCGAGGTCTTCGGCTGGATCCAGCGCGAGGGGCGGGTGGCCCCGACCGAGATGTTGCGCACGTTCAATTGCGGCATCGGCATGGTGCTGGTGCTGGACCCGCCCGAGCTCGCCCCGGTGCAGGCGCATTGTCGCGCCCAGGGCGTCGAGTCCTGGGAGCTCGGCGAGGTGGTGGCGGCCTCCCGCGGCGAGCCGGGCGTGGAGTACGTCTGAATGAGCGCGTGCCGCATCGTCGTCCTCGTCTCGGGCGGCGGCACCAACCTGCAGGCCCTGATGGACGCGGCGGCCGGTGGGTTCATTCCGGGGCGCGTCGTGGCGGTGATCAGCAATGTGCCCGGGGCCTATGCGCTGGAGCGCGCGCGCCGGGCCGGGATCCCCGCGGAGGTGGTGGATCAGCGGGACTTCCCATCACGGGCGGTCTTCGAGGCCGAGCTGCTGCGACGCGTCGAGGCCCATCACCCGGACGTGGTGGCCCTGGCCGGTTTCATGCGCATCCTGGGTTCGGCGTTCGTCACGGCCCTGCGCGGCCGCATGCTGAACATCCATCCCTCGTTGCTGCCCCGCTTCCGGGGGCTGCACACCCACCGCCGCGCCATCGAGGCGGGGGCCGCCGAGCACGGCGCCAGCGTGCACTTCGTCACCGAGGAGCTGGACGGCGGTCCGGTGATCCTGCAGGCGGCTGTGCCCGTGCTGCCCGGAGACGACGAGCGGCGGCTGGCGGCCCGTGTCCTGGACAAGGAGCACATCATCTATCCGCTGGCCGTGCGCTGGCTCTGCCAGGGACGCCTGGAGATGATCGAAGACGGCGCGTGGCTCGACGGCGCGCCCCTCGAACGTCCCTTACGGCTGGAGCGCCTGCCCGAGGCGGAATGGGCCGCGCTGGCGCGCCGGCGCTGAGCGTCCGTCGCCTCAGGCCAGCTCCGCGCAGCGGTGTTCGATGGCCGGAAAGTTGCGGCGCGTGGACTCGAGCAGGGCGCGGTCGATCTCGGCCACCACCATGCCGGCCCCGTGTGGCAGGACCTCCAGCACCGTGCCCCAGGGATCGACGATCATGCTGTGTCCCCAGGTCTCCCGCCCGTTGAGATGGTAGCCACCCTGGGCGGCGGCGATCACGTAACACAGATTCTCGATGGCGCGCGCCCGGATGAGCACCTGCCAGTGGGCCCGGCCCGTGATGGCCGTGAACGCGGCGGGCACCGCCACCAGCTCCATCCCCTGGTCGAGCATGCGCCGGAACAGCTCCGGGAAACGCAGGTCATAGCACACCGCCAGTCCCAGCCGGCCGAAGGGGGTGTCGGCCACGGCGATCTCGCGGCCGCGCAGGATGGTCTCCGACTCGTGATAGCGTTCTCCGCTGCAGAAGATATGGGCGTCGAACAGGTGCATCTTGTCGTAGCGCGCCACCTGCCGGCCCTGGTCGTCGAACAACAGGCAGCTCGCATAGACACGCTGGGCATCCGGGCTCTCCATGGGGATCGTGCCGCCGACCAGCCAGATCCCGTAACGCATGCACTGTTCGGCCAGGAAGTCCTGGATGCGGCCTTCGCCCGGACGTTCGCGCAGATCCAGCTTGTCGCGCTCGTCCATGCCCATGAGCGCGAAGTTCTCCGGCAGCACGACGAGCCCCGCGCCGGCCTCGGCGGCCCGCCGCACGAGGCGGCCCGCCTCGATCAGGTTGGCGTCGAGATTGGGCCCGGAGGCCATCTGGATGGCGGCGACCTTCTGGGTGGACATGAAACGGTCCCGGTGTTGGCGGCTTCCATGCAAGATCTTAGCAGTCGGAAGCGGCGTTGCGGAAACGCGGCGACACCACCCGTCCCGGTTCAATCGGCGCCCAGCAGTTCGGGGCCGAGCGCCTCGGGCCCACCCGCGGCCGTCGCGCCGTCGGCGGTTTCCTGCCGCGCGATGTGGGGGTCGTCCCAGTCGCCCCGCACGCGGTAGGTGACCCGCGCCACCCGGCTGATGTCGGCACCGCCCTTTTTCAAGAGCCGCTCGGCCACGAACACGGCGGCCCCGACCACCGGTCCACCGAGCACGGTCCCGGCGATGGCGGGCCCCAGCCCGAGCTGCGGTGTCACGTCCACCACGAGGTCGTGGCGGCGCGCGTCCAGCCGCTCGCTGCCGTTGATGACCAGCTCGGCGGCGGGGCCGACGACTTCCACTCCGCGTAGCCGTAGTTCCAGTCCAGTGAGCGTGAACGCGCCCTCGATCCGGTCGTAACGATAGCCCTTCTCGAGCAGGTCGCGGAAGTCCAAGGTCACGCGCCGCGGCAGGGCCGCCGGGTTGATGAGCCCCAGCACGCGGCCCACTCCCGGCTCCAGGTTCCCGATCCACCCCTTCTCCAGGTGGATCACCCCCTGGCCGCGAAGCGTGTCGAGGCGCGGCCCCCAGGGGGGACCGGTCCAGCGCAGTTGCAGTTCCAGTCGGCCCGACCCACCCCGGAAACCTTCGTCCAGGCGCAACCCGCGCAAGGCCTCGCCCACGTCGTCGGATTCGAACCGCGCCTGGAGCCGCAGCCGGGAGCGACCGTCCGTGCCGCGTTCCCAGGTCCCGCTGGCGGCGCCGCGCAGGCCGGGGCCATGGAACACCAGGCGTTGCAGCCGCAGTCCCGCATCCGTGGGGGTGAATGCGGCGCGGAGGTCTTCGAGCCGCCTTCCTTCACCGAGGTCGACGTGGTTCGCATGCAGTTTGATCGCGGGCAGATCGCGTGGGTCGGGGTCGCCGATTGGTGCCGCGCGCGGCCTCTTCCCGCCGGGTCCGGCGTCGTGCAAGCGCCGCCACAGCACGTGTTCCAGGTTCACTTCCACCGGGACGAAGCGCGCGGCCTTGCGCGGCAGCTCCAACGTGCCCGCCAGGGCCTCCGAATCCAGACGCACGCGCCAGCGCCGGGCGGTGCCCCGCGCGCGCAGCCGCAGATCGTCCGCATGCATGTCGGGGCCCAGGCGCAAGCTCCCCACCCGCAGGTCCACGTCCAGGGTCCCGGGGAGGCCCGCGTTTTCGTCGGTGCTCGGCCCCAGCGATGTCCAGCGGCGGGGCGCGAGCTCGGGCAGGCGGCCGCGGACGCGCCATCCGTGGGCCGGCAGAACGGCGCGGTGGGCCCCGAAGCGCAGCTCACCCCGTTCCATGCGCCAGCCGGGACCCTCCCGGGCGAGAACCGCCGCCAGCGCCGCACGCCCCCCATAGTCCACCCACAGGCGGCGGTGTTGCACTCCGGCGAACTCGGCTTCCACCTTCAGCGCCACGGACTGGTTCCGCGGTTTGCCGAGGCCGCCCGGCAGATCCACCGACAGGCCTTGGAGGTCGGATTCGAGCCGCAGGCGCAACCCCGTTTGACCGTGGGTAGGCACATGCAGCACCCCCTTCCATGCCGTGCCGCCCTCCAGCCGCTTGGCCAGCCACTCGGGCAGGTCCGGCCACAGGGTCGCGGCTGGGGCGTGGGTCTCCAACGCCAAGCGCACCCCGCGCGCTTCGGAAGACAGGCGCACCCGCATGGGAACCCCGTTGAGGCGTGCGGTCAGGTCGGTTCCCGCGATCGTGTCTTCGGCGAAGCGCACGGCACCGCGGATGGAGTCGATGCCGCTCTCCATACCGGCCACGCGAAGCGCCACGCCGCCCAGCGTGACCCGGCCGTGGATCTGCGGCCGCATGCGCTGCCTGGCGTCGCCGCCGAGCGGCAGGCGCAGGGTCAGGCCGAAACCGGCGTGGCCCTGGGCGACGAGGCGCCGCGTCCAGTCGGGGCGCCGCGTGACCCGCAGCACGTCCGAGAGGATGGCCTGGAGTTTGCGGATCGGGCCCGCGCCCGTGAGATTCAGCCGCAGCACGGCATCGCGCAGGTCGGGAATGAACATCGCCGCACCGTGCCCCTCCAGCCCGCCGGAGCGGAACCGTGTGGCCCGGCCGGACAACGACGCCCGGTACCATTCCAGCCGTCCATCGATGTCGGTCACGGCGAGCGAGAGGGGAGTCGGCCGCAGGACGCCGCCTCGGATACGGGCCGAGGCACGGAACTCCCCCTCTCCATCGGCGAAGGGGAAGCGATCGAGCGGGCCGCGCAGATTGAGGCTGCCGGCCTCCACCCGTCCCCCGAGGATGGATCGCTCGAGCCAACTCCGCACGGCCGGGTGGATCCCCCGCGTGGGGAGGTATCGTTTCAGCGCCGCCAGATCGGCATCGTGCAGGGCTGCGTCCAGTACCAGGTAGGGCGATTCGCCCCGAGCCATCCGCAGCCACCCCACGGCTTCCACCCGCAGGTCGGCGTTGCTCAGGCTCAGGACCGGAAGATCGACCTGCCACCCGCCGTCGGCGGAGCTCCACCGCAGCAGGGCGCGGATGCGGCCCAGTTGCCACGGTGTCGCGGCCAACGCCGGGTGGGTCACGAACAGGTCATCCGAGTAGAGCGCGACCTCGCCACCCGAACGATCGAAGCTGAACTCGCCGTCCAGACCGTAGAGACCGGGGACGGCAGCGAGGCCGAACAGATGGGCGTCCTGGAAGCGCCCGCTCAATGCGTAGTCGGCGTCGGGGCCGGAGGGGATCACCGCGTAGAGCTCCGTGATCCTCCCACCGGCATCCAGGTTGTGGGTGGCGTCCAGGTGGGGACGTACCTGCGGCAGGCGTTGCAGCAGGCCTGCCAGCGGGCCGACCTCGATCGCTCCGGCCAGGAGCTCGTAACGGGTGCCCCGTCCGGGTTCGTGTCTGGCGAAGAGCGTGACATCGGTGTCGGCGAGCAACTCACCCCCCACCACGATGTGGGTCCGTTCCAGGTGCGCCGCCCAGCCGTCGGTGGTTCGTTGCCAGATGCCGCGGGCGGCCAGGCGATCCAGCTGCAGGGGTCCCGGGGTGATTCCGTCGATCAGGCGTGAGGGGTCGATCCGCAGGTCCTCCAGCGCGACCGTTCCGGAGATCCGGTCCACGCCGCGGCCGGTCCAACGGACCCAGAATTCGGCGTCGAGCAGCGGTCGGCTGTCTGGGTCGATGCCCAACGCGACCCATCGCTCCCCCTGCGCCAGCAGGGCGCCGGTCAAGCGCAGGTATGCCCGCCCGTGCCACGTGCGGGGGTCTTCCAGGTCTCCGGACAGGGTGGTGGTCACGCGCAGGGTGCGTCCCAGCTCCTCGGGCAGCCCCACGCGCAGGCCGATCCGGTAGTGCCCCGCCCGGCGCACCGCCGTCACCTGGACGCCGCTGAAGCGGTAGCGCACGTGTTGGACCCGGTCGATCCACGCCAAGCGAGTGTCCGTCAGTTCCAGCCGCACGTCGGCCTCGCCCAGCAGGCGCCCGAGCAGGCGCAGCACGTCGTGGGGGTGGGGTCCCGTCAGTCCGTGCACGAGGATGCGACCGTCCTGCAGTCGTTCGGCCTCGACGACGGCCCCCTCGACGGCCAGGCTGCGCACCGCCGGACGCGCGGACCGGAGGGACTCCCAAAAGTGCAGGCGCAGCCGCACCTCGGGAAGCTCCAGGATCCGGTCGCGGGCCTCGGGGGTGGAGATCGCGACGTCACGCGCCAGAATGGAGGGGGCCAGGCCATGCCAGCGCAGCTCGAGCGAACCGATGGACACACGACGGTTGAGCGCGCCGGCCAGGGCTTGTTCCAGCAGCGCTCGGGCGGGCTCGACGGTCACGGCTCCCGAACGCAGGGCGGCATAGCCGAGCGTCGCGGCCAGCAGCAGGACCCCCAACAGGCGGCCCGCCCAGCGCGCCGCGGCCGACAACCTTTTTCTCATGGCGTCTGGGGCGGCCTGGGAGGCATGGGCCGGCTGGGCTCGTCGTACGCGTGGGGCGGCCGGGTCAGATCAGCACCACGTCGAACTGCTCCTGGGAGTATAGCGATTCGACCTGCAGCTTGATGGGTTTGCCGATGAAGGCCTCCAGCTCGGCGAGGCTCGTGGATTCCTCGTCGAGCAGCAGGTCCACCACTTCCTGCGAGGCCAGCACCAGCAGCTCGCTGACCTCGAACTGGCGCGCCTCGCGCAGAATCTCCCGGAACAGCTCGTAACAAACGGTCTGCGCGGTCTTGATGGTGCCGCGCCCATTGCAGGTGGGGCACACCTCGCACAGGACGTGCTCCAGGCTCTCACGGGTGCGCTTGCGGGTCATCTCCACCAGCCCGAGGGGCGAGACCTCGCAGATCTGGCTCTTGGCGTGGTCCTTTTCCAGGGCCTTTTCCAGGGCGCGCAGGACCTGGCGCTTGTGTTCCTCGACGGTCATGTCGATGAAGTCGATGATGATGATTCCGCCCAGGTTGCGCAGGCGCAATTGCCGGGCGATGGCATGGGCCGCCTCCAGGTTGGTCTTGAAGGTGGTCTCCTCCAGGTTGCGATGGCCCAAGAACCCGCCCGTGTTGACGTCGATGGTGGTCATCGCCTCGGTCTGGTCGATGATGAGGTAGCCGCCCGACTTGAGCTGGACCTTGCGCTGCAGGGCCTTCTGGATCTCGTCCTCGATGCCGTAGAGGTCGAAGATGGGCCGCTCGCCCGGATAGAGCTCGGTGCGGTCCTTCAGCTCCGGGATGAGCTGCTCGACGAACTCTTCCACCTTGCGCAGCGTGGTGCGCGAGTCGATGCGCACCCGGTCCACGGTGTCGTCGACCAGATCGCGCAGGGTGCGCAGGACCAGCGGAAGATCTTGGTAGATCAGCGTGCCCGTGGGGGCGTCGGCCGCCTGCTCGCTGACCTTGTTCCACAGGCGGACCAGGAATTGGAGATCACGCCGCAGGGCCTCCTCGCCGGCCCCTTCGGCGGCGGTGCGCACGATGAAACCGAGCTGGATCCCCAGCTCCGCGCGCAGGGCCTCGATCCGCTCGCGCAGGCGCTTGCGCTCTTCCTCGGCCTCGATGCGCCCCGAGACGCCGATATTGGTGGAAAACGGCATCAGCACCAGATACCGCGACGGGATGGTGATGTGGGTGGTCAGCCGAGCCCCCTTGGTGCCCAGTTGATCCTTGACCACCTGGACGCACAACTCCTGGCCCTCGTGCAGGAGCCGGGTGATGGACTCGGCGCGGCGTCCGTTCTCCCCGGGCAGGCGGACTTCCTCCTCGCCCAACAGCAAAAGCGACTGGTTCGTCACGTCGGATGCGTGCAGGAAGGCCGCCTTCTCCAGCCCGATGTCCACGAAGGCCGCGTCCATGCCCGGCATCACGCGGCTCACCCGGCCCTTGTAGATGTTCCCGACCAGGCCCCGGCTGCGGTGCCGCTCGATGCACACCTCCTGCAGGACGCCGTTTTCCACCAGGGCCACCCGGGTCTCCTGGGGCGTGACGTTGATCAGGATCTCCTCGCTCATGGCGAATGCCGTACCTCGGTGTGTGGGGGAGCGCCGCCGTGTGCCGGCGGTCGGCTCAGAACGGACCGTCCGGGCGATGGGGCGGTGTTTCGCCCGGGGCCACCAGGATTTCGATCCCCGCCCCGTGCAACAGTTCGGCGGTCTCGAACAAGGGCAGCCCCATGACGCCCGAATGGCTCCCGTCGAGCCGCTTCACGAACACCTCTCCCAGCCCCTGGATGGCGTAGGCGCCGGCCTTGCCGCGCGGCTCGCCCGTGGCCCAGTAGGCCTCGCATTCCCAGGGCGCGATGGGCCGGAAGTGTACATGGCTCACCGACACGCGGGTGTGCACGCCTTCATGGTCCGCGAGGGCCACGCCGGTGAGCACGCGGTGCTCGCGCCCGGACAGGCGGCCCAGCATGGCCAGCGCCGCCGCGCGGTCGCGGGGCTTGCCGAGGATCTCGTCGTCCACCACCACGGCGGTGTCCGCGCCCAGGACCGGCACCCCGTCGTCACGCACCGTGTGGACCCATTGTGCCTTGGCTCGGGCCAGCCGCTCCACGTACAGGGCCGGATGTTCTCCCGGGCGGGGGGTTTCGTCCACCCGGGCCGGGTGCACATGTGGGCGCAGGCCGAGCCGGCCGAGCAGTTCGACCCGGCGCGGCGAGCGCGAGGCGAGCACCAGCACCGGGACGTTCATGCGCGGTGGTAGGGGTGGCCGCGAAGCCAGCTGCACGCCCGGTAGAGTTGCTCGGCCACCAGGATCCGGACCAGCAGGTGGGGAAAGGTCAGCGGGGAGAGCGACCAGTGCACCGAGGCTCGTTCGAGGCAGTCACAGGACAGTCCCTCGGCGCCGCCCACCAGCAGGCTCAGGTTGCGGCCCTCCTGCATCCAGCGCGCCAGGCGCCGGGCGAGCTGTTCCGTGCTCCACAGGGTGCCTCCCGGATCCAGCGCCACCACCAGGTCGCCCTCGCCGGCCTTCGCCAGCAGGCGTTTCCCCTCGCGTAGCTTGCGGCTGTCCCCCCCTTTTTCGGCGGGCACCTCGATCAGTTCGAGCCGGCATTCGCGGGGCATGCGGCGGGCATACTCGGCATAGCCTTCCTGTACCCACTGCGGCGCCCGAGCGCCCACGCTGATCAGGCGGATGCGCACGGTGTCCTCAGCCCTCGTGCTCCGGGGCCACCGCCCAGAGCTTCTCCAGATTGTAGAAGTCCCGCACCCGAGGGAGCATCACGTGCACCACCACGTCGCCCAGATCCACCAGGATCCATTCGGCGACCTCCTCGCCCTCCACGCCCAGGGGCCGCAGGCCGTGGCGACGGGCCGCCTCGATCACCTGGTCGGCGAGCGCCTTGACGTGTCGGTTGGAGCTGCCGCTGGCGATCACCATGACATCGGTGACCGAGGTCTTGCCTCGTACGTCGATCACGTGGACGTCCTGTGCCTTGAGGTCCTCCAGGGCTGCGACGACGATCTTCTCGAGTTCCTCGGTCTTCACGGTTCGCTCCGGTACAGTCCCTCGCGTTGGATGTAGGCCCAGATCACGCCGGGGACCAGGAACCGCGGTGGCTTTCCCCGGCGCACGCACGCGCGGATGTCGGTGGCGGAAAAATCCAGCGGCTCCACGGGCCAGACCAGGACCCGGCCGCCGGGGCGCTCCAGCAGCGCTTGCGGCGAATCGCCGCGGCGCTCGGCCAGGAGATCCGCCACCGGTCCCTCGCGCGGCGGTTCGGCGCCGGGCCGGGTCATGACCACCAGGTGGGCGAGCCGCGGGATTTCGCGCCATCGGTGCCAGCGGTCGAAGCCGGCAAAGGCGTCCATGCCCAGGATCCAGGCCAGGGGGCGGTCTTCACCGAGCTCACTGCGCAGCTCGGTCAGGGTGTCGATGGCGTAGGACGGGCCGGGGCGGCGCAGCTCCCGGTCGTCGGCGATCAGACCCGAATCGCGTCCGGTCACACGGGTGAGCATGTACCAGCGCTGGGCGGCGTTGGCCTCGGGAGGCGGGCGGTGCGGCGGCCGGCCGGCCGGGAGCATGCGGATCTGCTCGAAGGGCAGCTCGCGCTTGAGCTGCAGGGCCGTGCGGATGTGGCCCAGGTGCACGGGATCGAAGGTGCCGCCGTAGAGTCCGATCAGTCCACCGCTGCCGCCCGCCGCGCTCATTCGCGGACCTGACCCTCGCCGAGCACGATGAACTTCTGGGTGGTCAGGCCTTCCAGCCCCACCGGGCCCCGGGCATGGAGCTTGTCGGTGCTGATGCCGATCTCCGCGCCCAGACCGTACTCGAAACCGTCCGCGAAGCGGGTGGAGGCATTGACCATTACGGAGCTGGAGTCCACCTCGCGCAGGAAACGGCGCGCGTGCGTGTAGTCCTCGGTGACGATCGCATCGGTATGGTGCGAGCCGTAGGTGTTGATGTGTTCGATGGCCGCCTCCAGCCCGTCCACCACGCGGATGGACAGGATCGGGGCCAGGTATTCCGTGCGCCAGTCGTCCTCGGTGGCCTCGGCCACGTCGGGCAGGATCTCCCGAGTGCGGGCACAGCCCCGTAGGGTCACGCCCTTGGCCGAGTAGATCCCGTGCAGCCGGGGCAGCACCCGCGCGGCCACCTCGGCATCCACCAACAGGGTCTCCATGGCGTTGCACACCCCGTAACGCTGGGTCTTGGCGTTGTCGGCGATGCGCACGGCCTGGTCCAGGTCGGCCCGTGCGTCGATGTAGACATGGCAGATGCCGTCCAGGTGTTTGATCACGGGGATGGTGGACTCGGCGCTCACGCGCTCGATGAGCCCCTTGCCGCCGCGGGGGATGATCACGTCCACGTGCCGGTTCATGCGCAGCAGCAGCCCCACGGCGGCCCGGTCGGTGGTGTCGACCACCTGGACGGCCGCCTCCGGCAGCCCCGCCTCGGACAATCCCTCCAGGATGCAGGCAGCGATGGCGCGGTTGGAGTGGATGGCCTCCGAGCCGCCGCGCAGGATGGCGGCATTGCCCGACTTCAGGCACAGACCGGCCGCGTCGGCGGTGACGTTGGGACGGGATTCGTAGATGATGCCGATCACACCCAGAGGGACCCGCATCCGGCCCACTTCGATCCCCGAGGGACGCCGGGCGAGCCCCGTGACCTCGCCGACGGGATCGGGCAGGCTGGCGATCTGGCGCAGGCCTTCGGCCATCGCGGCGATGCGTTCCGGGGTCAGCGCCAGCCGGTCCAGCAGCGCCGCACCCAGCCCCCGGGCGCGCCCGGCCTCGAGGTCCCGCTCGTTCTCCGCCCGCAGCCGGTCGGCCCTGGCCTCCAGTGCCGCGGCCGTGGCCTCCAGGGCGGTGTTTTTCGCCGCGGTGCCCGCCCGGGCGAGCTCGGCGGCGGCCCGGCGGGCTCGCCGCCCGAGGTTGTCCATGTACGATTCGAGCGCTGCGTGCTCCGTCATGCCTGTGGATCTCCCGGTGAAGCGGTCTCGCAAGGCCCCATTCAGGGCATGCCGGGCCGCGGGGCGATGCGCTCCGGGTCCAGCCCGGCGCCCAGCCGGGGTTGTGCGAGATAGAGCACCAATGTTAACAGTTCCGCCCACTTTTCCGGATCGGGGGCCCGTTTGACGGGGATCTCGGCCCGTGCACAGCGGTGCAGCAGGCGCTGCCACAGGGCGGGGTCGGCCGTGGCCAGGCGCCGTTTCAGGAGGGCGGCACGGGACGGCGGCGCGCGGCGCAGCAGGGAGTCCTCCCCGGCAGCCAGGCGTACGAGACTGCGCGCCGTATCGGTCAGGGCCCAGAGGATCAGCGCCGGTGCGGTGGCCTCGCCCCGCAGGTGGTCGAGGATGGCCACGGCGCGTGCCGCCTCGCCGGCCAGGACCGCGTCGGCCAGATCGAAGGGATCGTAACGGGCGCTGTCGGTGACGGCGCGCAACAGCACCTCCGCGGTCACCGGCCCGGCGCCCAGCACGAGCGAAAGCTTTTCGATCTCCTGTTCGGCGGCGAGCAGATTGCCCTCGGTGCGGGCGCAGAGCAGCTCCACGGCGGCCGGCTCGGGCCGCAGGCCGCGCAATCGGAACCGTTCCTCGACCCAGCGGCGCAGCTCCCCTCCCCGCAAGGGCCAGACCTGGAGCACCACCCCGCGCGCCTCGATGGCCCGGGCCCAGGCCGCGTTCAGGGCGCCGCGATCCAACCGGGCGGCGGTGACCAGCAGGACGTGTTCGCCTCCCGCGCCCTCCAGCCACTGTGCGATGGCGCGCGAACCGGCCGCTCCCGGCCTTGCCGTGCCGAGGCGCAGCTCCAGGAGCATGCGCTCGGCGAACAGCGATCCGGTGGCGCCGGCCACCGAGAGAGCCGACCAGTCGAAACGGGGCGTCACCTCCAGCACCCGCCGTTCGGCGATACCGTTGGAGCGGGCCAGGTCGCGCACCGCCTGTACCGCAAGTTGCAGCTGCATGGGTTCGTCGCCGCTGATCAGGTAGGCCCGGGCCAGCTCGCGGCGCACGGCGGACAGGAACTGAGGAAAACGCAGCCGCATCCGGTCATCCCCCGATGCGCCCGGCCGCCGGTGTGGGGCACGGCCTCACGAATGGTGCAAACGGTAGTTTGCGAGGGTCGAGTGGCAAGGCTGGATGACCTGTTGCATTCCGGTTCGGTTCGGCCAATCGGTAGACTGATTGGATCCGCTGAAGCCCACGGGTGTCGGGCGGCGCCGGCCTTCCCACGGCCGCAGGGGCGGTCGCAGGGGCCGGATCTTGGCACGAAACGGCATCCGGAACCAGGGGCGGCCGTGTGCCGGCAGGGATCGGCGCGCCCCGGATCACGGGAGGTCCATGAACCCCAGGTCCGCGCATCGACGCCTCCAGGAGCAGGCCCGGCGCCTGATCGCCGAGGTCTACGACGCGGCCTTACAGCAGGCCAAGGATCCCGGCTACCGGGCCGATCCCGAGGCCGACGACGTCTATGCGCGGTACAACGCGCTGGACGCCTTCGTCGCGGCGCATCAGCAACTGCGTGGTCACAGCCTGGGATGGATCTCCGCCGCCCTGCAGCCGGGGCGCGGCCAGCGCCACGGGCTGGCCGAGGAGACGGGGGAGTTCGCGCTGGTCGATGCGGACGAGATGGAGCTCGCGGTGGATCGCGCCCGCTACGTCCAGAAGGCCGAGGATGCTCACACCGAGGCACTGGCGGCCCTGGAGATGCGCATGTACGAGCTCAACCTTGCGCTCGGCACCGCGGCCGACGATCAGGCCTTGCATCCTCAGTCCCTCTATCGGGCGTTGGAGGACGCACTGGGCGAGCTGGATGCCGACGTCAAAGGCAAGCGCATCGTCTACCGTTTGTTCCACGAATGTCTGGCGTCGCGCCTCGGCGACTTCTATGGCGAGACCAACCGCCTGCTGATCGAGGCGGGTCTGCTCCCCACCGAGGACGACATCCGGGCGGCGGTGCGTGCCCGTCAGGCGGCGGCCGCCGGTCTGCATGCCATGGCGCCCGCCGCCGCGGGCGTGAGCGGGACACCCTCGCCCGGTGGCGACTGGGGGCAGGTCGTACCCTCGGGCCCCGCCGGTCCCGACACGGGCGGACCACCCGGTGGGGTGCCATCCGGGGCTGCGGCGGTGGGACTGACGCCGCAGGATGCGGCCGTGCTCCAGCAGTACCTGGGCGGTGGCCTCGTACCCACGCCGGGGGCGACGGCCGGCCCGGTCCCGGGGGCGGCGGGCATGGGGGCCGCAAGGGCGGCGGTGACCACCAGTCCACTGTTCGGAGTGCTGAGCACCCTCCAGCAAGCGCAGCTCGCCGCACCGGCGGTGTCGGTGGGTGCGCCGCAGGAGCTGCGCGAACACATCATCGAGGCGTTGGAGGGGGCCCCCGGGGGACAGGGCGCTCAGCTCTCCGAGTCCGAGGAACGCACCCTCGACCTGGTCAACGGGATCTTCCAGGAGATTCACGAGCATGCCGAGCTCACCGACGCGGTCCGAGCGCAACTCGCCCGGCTCCAGATCCCGGTCATCAAGCTGGCCTTGCTGGAGCCTCGCCTGTTCATGGATCCGGCCCATCCCGCCCGGCGGCTCATCAACGAGCTGGTGCGGGTGGGCGTGGGGATCGACGGAGCGGACGATCCATTGCTGCATCGGCTCCAGGCGCTGGTGGAGCGGCTGCTCGAAGGGTTCGACGCGGATGCGGCGCCTTTCGAACAGGCCCTGCGTGCCCTCTTGGAATGGGAGATCCGGGAGCGCGAACAGGCCGGGCGGGCGGAGGATGCGCTGCGTATCCAGGCCGAGCAGGAAGCCATACGCAGGCAGGCCAAGCAGCGCGTGGTGGGCACGATCCGGCACTACATCGGAAACCGCACGGTGCCCGACGAGGCCATGCAGTTCATTCTCAAGTTCTGGGCGCCGTACATGGGGCTGGTGCTGTTGCGCGAAGGCAGGGACTCGGAGGCCTGGCGCGAGGCGGTGCACGTCCTGCGTCAGATCGTCGAGGCGACCCAGCCCAACCGGTCCTGGTGGGAGGTTCGGGCGATGGTGGGCGACGACGCGCAGCTGCTCGAGGAATTGGAGGCGCAACTGGAGGACACGCCGCTCATGAAGCCGGAGCGGCGCCGGCTCCTGCGCCTGCTCCGGGAGTGGTTTCGCACCATCCTCGATCGCCGCCGTCCTCCCGCGGAAGAGACCTTGCTCGACGAGTCGATCCCCACGCTCGATGAAATCCTTCCAGAAGACGACCCCGCCGAGATGGCCGAGGAGGAGCCGGCGCCGCGGGAGATCCCTGCGCAGGTGCGTCCCGGGGCGTGGTTCCGGCTCTACATGGGCAAGGACCACATCCCGCGCCGTCTCAAGCTGCTCTCCGTACTGGAGAGCGCCGGAAAGGTGCTGTTCGCCGACCGGCTGGCGGAGGATGCCCTGGAGGTGGACCTGGACGAATTCCTGGAGGACCTTGCGGCCGGGCGCACGCGGGTGATCGACGAGGCGGGCGCGTTCGACCGGGCGTTGTCCTCGGTGATCCGCAATATCCGCGACACGCTGGACGCGCGGGCCGGGTAGGGTTCCCGGCCGCTATCGGCTCGCTCCCTCCCCCTCCACGCCGTGCACCCGTACGAACTCGGTGCCGTGGCACTTGGGGCAAGGGGGGATGTGCGCAGCGCGCTGGAAATGGATCTCCTCGCCACAGGACAGGCAGCGCAGCGTGCCTGGGGGCGTGATCTCCCCCGTGCGGTACACCACCGGGGCGGGCCCTTGCTGCCATTGCGCCAGCTCGATGCGCGAGGTATCCACCGCTTTGCTGAAGAAATCGAGAATCTCGGCCTCGATGAGGCCGAGATCGACCCGCAGCCAGCCGGCCAGATCGTTCTCCCCGTGCTCCAGGTAGGAGGCCAGGTCCCGCAGATCGCGCCGCACGTAGTCACCGATGCGCTCGGCCTCCTCTCGGGTGAGCTCGCCAAGCTCCACCGCCTTTTCCTTTGCCGTGGCCAGGGCCTCCTGCAAGGTCTGTGCGGTCTTGTGTTCGGCATCCTCCAGGGACTTCAGCACCCGGGACAGCATCTTCCGGTAACCCGCAAGTTCCCGGTTCTGTCGTTCAGTGGTCATGGTGGCACTCCATAGTGGCTCTCCGTGGGAGCTTACCGTATCGCTCCGGTGTCGTGCAGCGCCGGGGTCGAGCCGGTGTGGCCGGCCGTTGGCACCCGGCGGGCCGGCTGTTATGCTCCCATGCCGTTCGTCTCCGGCCCGATTCCCGATCATGCCCAGCAAGGAATACGATCCCTGCGCCATCGAGGCCCAGGCCCAGCAATGGTGGGAGGAACACGGCAGCTTCCGTGCCGTGGAGGACCCCTCGCGCGAGAAGTTCTACTGCCTGTCCATGTTCCCTTACCCCTCGGGCCGCCTGCACATGGGGCATGTGCGCAACTACACCATTGGAGACGTGATCACCCGCTATCAGAAGATGCGGGGCAAGAACGTGCTCCAGCCCATGGGCTGGGACGCCTTCGGCCTGCCGGCCGAGAACGCGGCCATCAAGCACGGCAAACCGCCGGCCCTATGGACGCGCGAGAACATCGAGTACATGCGTGGCCAGCTCCGGCGCTTGGGCTTCGGCTACGATTGGCGTCGCGAGCTGGCCACCTGCGATCCGGATTACTACCGCTGGGAGCAGTGGCTGTTCCTGCGCATGTGGGAGCGGGGTCTGGCCTACCGCGCCCAGGCCACGGTCAACTGGGATCCGGTGGACCAGACCGTGCTCGCCAACGAACAGGTGATCGACGGGCGCGGCTGGCGTTCCGGGGCGCCGGTGGAGAAGCGCCGCATCGAGCAGTGGTTCCTGCGCATCACCGACTATGCCCAGGAGTTGCTCGACGACCTCGATGGGTTGGACGGCTGGCCGGAGCGGGTGCGCACCATGCAACGCAACTGGATCGGCCGCTCCGAGGGGGTGGAGATGGAGTTCGCGGTGGCCGGACGCGAGCAACGGCTGCGGATCTTCACCACCCGGCCCGACACCGTGATGGGGGTCACCTACGTGGCCGTGGCCGCCGAGCATCCCCTGGCACTGGAGCGGGCCGAACAGGATCCGGAGCTGGCCGCCTTCGTGGAGGAATGCCGGCGGGGTGCGGTGGCGGAAGCGGATCTGGAGACCCTGGAGAAGAAGGGGTATCCGCTGGGCCTGGAGGCCATCCACCCGATCTCGGGGGAGCGGGTGCCCATCTTCGCCGCCAACTTCGTGCTCATGGGATATGGGACCGGCGCCGTGATGGCCGTGCCGGCTCACGACCAGCGCGACTGGGAATTCGCCCGCCGCTACGGCCTGCCCATCAAGCCGGTGGTGTTTCCGCCCGATGGTTCCGATCCGGATCTGTCCCAGGGGGCCTATACGGACAGGGGCGTGCTGCGCAATTCGGGGCCCTTCGATGGGCTGACCTCGGAGGCGGCCTTCGACGCCGTGGCCGGCTGGCTGGAGGCCCGCGGTCTGGGGGGGCGGCGGGTCAACTGGCGGTTGCGCGACTGGGGGGTCTCGCGCCAGCGCTACTGGGGTTGCCCCATCCCGGTGGTCTACGGGCCCGACGGGAGGCCGGAACCGGCTCCCGATCTGCCGGTGGTGCTGCCCGAGGACGTGGTGGTGGACGGCACCGGTTCTCCCCTGGCCCGGATGCCGGCCTTCTATGATCTCGGCGATGGCCGGCGTCGCGAGACCGACACCTTCGACACCTTCGTGGAGTCGTCGTGGTATTTCGCCCGATACTGTTCCTGGGACTGCGACACGGCCATGGTGGATGAGCGCGCCGACTATTGGTTGCCCGTGGATCAGTATGTGGGGGGGATCGAGCACGCTGTCCTGCACCTGCTGTACGCCCGGTTTTTCCATAAGGTGATGCGCGACGAGGGGTTGGTCCACTGCGACGAGCCGTTCACCCGCCTGCTCACCCAGGGCATGGTGGTGGCCGAGACCTACTATCGCAAACACGCGGACGGCCGGATGGAGTGGTTCAACCCCGCCGAGGTGGAGGTGGAGCGTGACGCTCGGGGGCGCGTGGTGAAGGCGGTGTGGACCGGCGACGGGCAGCCGGTGACCCCCGGCGGGCTCGAGAAGATGTCCAAGTCCAAGAACAACGGCGTGGATCCACAGACGCTCATCGACCGCTACGGGGCCGATACGGTACGCCTGTTCATCATGTTCGCCGCCCCGCCGGACCAGACCCTGGAGTGGTCCGACGAGGGTGTGGAAGGCGCGCATCGCTTTCTGCGCCGGCTGTGGAACCTGGCCATGGGCCGCGCCGCGCTGGTGGCCGCGGCCGGCCCCCTGGAGGCCGGGCGGCTCTCCGAATCGTTGAGCGAGGCCCGGCGCGAGATCCATACCGCGCTCAAAAAGGCGCTCTACGACTACGAGCGCCAGCAGTTCAACACCGTGGTCTCGGCGGCCATGACCATGGTGAACACCCTGTCCAGGCTGGACGCCTCCGAGGCCTCCGCGCCGGTGCTGCGCGAGGGGCTGTCCATCGTCATCCGGTTGCTGGCGCCCATCGCGCCGCACGTGGCGCACGCGCTGTGGCGCGAGCTGGGCCTGGGCGAGGACGTGTTGGAGGGTGGCTGGCCGGCCGTGGACGAGGCGGCGCTGGCCGCCGCCACGGTGGAGATCGGCGTGCAGGTCAACGGCAAGCTTCGGGCGCGCATCACGGTGCCCGCCGAGGCGGACCGGGAGCGGCTGGAGGCCCTGGCCCGGGGGCATGCGAACGTGGCCCGCCACCTGGAGGGCAAGACGGTGCGCAAGGTGATCGTCGTGCCCGGGCGTTTGGTGAATTTCGTGGTCGGATGAAAGGCGGGGGCGTTTGCCGGTGGCGGTGGGTGATGCTGGTCTGGGCGGCGTTGGTGGCCGGTTGCGGCTTCCACCCCCGGGGCCGGATCGCCGTACCGGCCGGGCTGGAGCGGATCGAGGTCCGCGGGGCACCGGCGTTTTCCGTACTGGGGGCGGAGCTGCGCCGGCGGCTCACGGCCCATGGCATCCGGGTGGTGAGCGCCGGGAAACCCGCCGACGCGGTGTTGCGTATCCTGTTCAACCGATCGGGGCTGCGGGTCGTCTCCGTGGGCGCCACCGGCAAGGCACAGGAGTATGCGCTGTTCACCGACGTGCGCTATGAGGTGACGGATCCGCAGGGACGGGTCTTGCTGGCTCCAGTGACGCTGCACCTCACGCGGACCCTGCTGTTCGATCCCAACCAGGTGCTGGCCGTGGACGCCGAGGCCGCGGTGCGTCGGGAAGACATGGAGCGTGAGGCGGTGCGGCTCATTCTCTACCGTCTTCAAGCCATGCCGCCGCTGCGTGGCGCAGAGACGGCCCTCGGGCAGGGGGGATGATGGAGGGCATGACGATGCGGATCGTGACCTTGTTGGCCGTGGCGTCGATTCTGCTGGGCTGCGTCCAGGCCCAGGGGCGCAAGGCGCAGGAGCCGGCGCGGTTCCAGCGTTTGACGCTGGTGGTCAGTGGGGGGTTCGCCGGGGTGGTTCGTGAGGTGCGCGTGGATGGGAAGGGCCGCGTGCGCGTGATCGACCACCGGCGTGGCATCTGCGCCCAAGGGCGCCTGGATCCTGCGGAGCTGGATGAGCTGTCCGCCCTGGCGGACCAAGTGGGGTTCGACCGGAAAAACACACCGTCCGACGTTTTCCGGAGACGCTGTCCCGACTGCATGAATTACGCTCTCAAGCTGATCGGGGCGCGGGGCGAGGAACGCAGCTCGTCCTGGACCGGCGGTGGCGGTCCGGAACGGGGTCCGCGCCAGGCACTCGTGGGGAAACTGGCCGCGTGGTTTGCACTGCTCGAGTCGGCCGGGTCACGCAGGGACTGCCAGTAGGAACGGTTGCGACGCGTCTGCCATGGACCGGGGTGGCAGAGGTCGGGCGCGCCGCCGGGCTGGGCGATCCGTGCCGGAAGGGCCGGGTCGGAATACGACACCACAGGGGAGGTGCCGGACGGATGGGTAACACGAGCGCGCCGCAGGAGGTGCGGCTCGACCGTCCGGCGGTTCCCCGAGGCGGGAACGGCAGCGAGGACAACGAAATCATGTCGAGGACCGGGGAACGATTGCGCTGGTGTGTGGGGGTCGCGCTGGGAACGATGTTCCTGGCCGCGGGGACAGTACAGGCGTCCGTGCCGCCTTCGGTGGCGGCGTTGCAGAAGCAGGGGTTCCGGGTGGCCGTCCGGCCGGACGGGGCGCGGGTTCGCTTTCTGGGAGGGCCGCCGGGCTCCGCGCTGCCGGTGGACGCGCCGTTGGCCAAGCAGGCGACGGCGCAGGCGCGTGCGACGGCGGCCCTGCAGCAATACGCACCGTTGTTCGGGATTCGCAACCCCTCCACGGACCTGGAGCCGGCATGGACCCGCACCCTGGCCGACGGGCGGGCCGTGGCCGGCTACCGGCAGGTGGTGGGCGGAGTGCCGGTCCTGGGGGGCGAGTTGCGGGTGCAGGTCGCACCCGACGGAGCGGTGACCGCCATCAACGGTGAGGCGACCCCCGGCAGCGTGGACGTGGCTCCATCCGTATCGTCGGCGCGGGCGGTGGAGACGGCGTTGTCGGCGGTGGCCAAGTGGTATGCGGCGGAGCCTTCGACGCTGGAGGCGGGAAAGCCGGAGCTGGTGGTGTACGATCCGCAGCTCCTGCAGCCCGGCCAGGGGCCGGTTCGCCTGGCGTGGAAGGTGGAGGTGACCGCGGCCCAGGCGCCGGTTCAAGAGCTGGTGCTCGTGGATGCGCGCGACGGCTCCATCGCGCTGCACTTCAACCAAGTGGATGCGGCCCGCAACCGCATGACCTACAGCGCCGACGGCACGCCCGTGCAGCGCCGGACCCTGCTGTGCACGGAGGCGCAGGCCGACTGCACCGGCGGTGTGGATCCCGAGGGTGACGATGCGCACCGGTTCGCCGGCGCCACGTACGACTTCTTCTTCTCGCGCTTCGGTCGTGACGGCATCGATGGGGCGGGTTCGCCCCTGATCTCCACGGTGCACTGGAACGATGGCGTCTCGTGCCCCAACGCGTTCTGGGACGGCGACGAGATGACGTATTGCGATGGCGCGGTGGCCGACGACATCGCCGCCCACGAGATGGTCCACGGGATCACCCAGGCCGAGGCCAATCTCTTCTACTACTACCAGGCCGGCGCCATCAACGAATCCATGTCCGACATCTTCGGCGAGTTCGTGGATCTCACCGACGGGGCCGGTGACGATTCCGAGGCCGTGCGTTGGCTCCTCGGTGAGGATGCCCCGGCGTTCGGCGGGGCGGTGCGCGACATGAGCAATCCGGCCAGCACGGAGCGTCTCGGCCCCTTCGGGACCGCCCAGCCCGACCGCATGAGCAGTCCCCTCTATCACCGGGCGGGCACGGATCAGGGCGGCGTGCACATCAACAGCGGCATCGGCAACAAGGCCGCCTACCTGATGACGGATGGCGACACGTTCAACGGCATCACCGTGCGCGGGTTGGGGCTGGACAAAGTCGCGGCGATCCACTACGAGGCATTGACCAATCTGCTCACTTCCGGCAGCGACTATCTCGACCTCTACTACGCGCTGCAGCAGGCGTGCCTCAACCTGGTGGGTACCCGGGGGATCACCGAGGCCGATTGCGCGGAAGTCCGGGCCGCGGCCGAAGCGGTGGAGATGGACGAGGAACCGGCCCCCGGCTTCAACCCGGAGGCGGAACTGTGCCCCGCCGGAGAGGTCCCGCACGACTACTTCTTCGACGACATGGAGAACCCCGCCTCCGGGAACTGGGTGTTTCGTGCCCTCGGCGGCCCGTCGGTGTGGGGCTACGTGGCGGGCTACGCGACGTCGGGCCAGAGTGCACTCTGGGCGCCGGCGCCGGCTCAGACCACCGATGCGGTCGCGGAGATGGCTCCGGCCGTCGGCGTGCCACACCAAGCTCACCTGCACTTCCGGCATGCCTTCGAGTTCGAGCAAGGAGCGGCCGGGACCCGCACCTATGACGGCGGTTTCCTGGAATACAGCACCGACGGCGGCAAGACCTGGTTCGACGCCGGTCATCTCATTGCGGCGGGGCAGGGGTACAACGGGGCGCTGGACCCCGATCAGGGCAATCCGAATCCGGGACACGCGGCCTTCGTACGTGTGAGCCACGGTTATGTGTCCACGCGCCTGGACCTGGAACCGCTGGCCGGTCAGCACGCGCGGTTCCGGTGGCGGATCTCCACCGATCCGAGCGCAGGGACGCTGGGTTGGTTCCTGGACGACGTGCGTCTGTACGTGTGCAAGATCGAGCTCGTCGCCGACGCGGGACCGGACGGCATCGTGACCGAGGGCGAGCAGGTGACCCTGGACGGGAGCCGCAGCCAGGGGGACCAGGCCACCTACACCTGGGTGCAGACCCTCGGCCCCACCGTACAGCTCAGCGATCCGTCCAGTAAGACGCCGACGTTCACCGTGCCTTCACAGGATGGGGTGCTGGTCTTCCAGCTCACCGCGGTGGATCGTTTCGGGGAGTCGAAGACCGACACGGTGACCCTCGACATCAATCTCAAGCCCCGGGCCGACGCAGGGCCGGATCAGACCGTCCGGGCCAAGAGTACCGTCCAACTCGATGGAACCGGCAGCGCCGATCCCGAGGGCGACCCCATCACCTACCGGTGGGAGCAGGTCTCGGGCAAGGCGGTGACCTTGTCGGCGCCGGATACGGCCCGGCCCACGTTCCAGGCCCCCAACCAGAACGGGACATTGGTGTTCCGGCTGACGGTCGCCGACGACAACGGGGCCATCGCCACGGATACGGTGTCGGTGCGGGTCGAGGGCGCGAGCGGCGGTGGCGCGGTGGGGCCATGGAGCCTGCTGGCGTTGGGCGCCGCTGGCTGGATCCTGCGTCGCCGGCGCTCGATCTGATTCCACCAGCCGCGCAAGGCGGTGTAGTGTTGCTCGAAGGCCCCGGGGAAACCGGGGCCTTTTTCCTGTGCTGAAGTTCTTGGCCTCAGGCGCGCTTGAGGATCCGCTGCTGTTCCCGCCGCCAGTCCCGTTCTTTCTGGGCGGCGCGTTTGTCGTGCAGTTTCTTGCCCTTGGCCAGGCCGATCTCGAGCTTCACGCGCCCGTTCTTCCAGTACAGGGCCAGCGGAACCAGGGTGTAGCCGCGCCGTTCCACCGCCCCCGTGAGGCGGTCGATCTCCCGCCGGTGAAGGAGCAGCTTGCGGGTGCGCAATGGGTCCGGGGTGTAGTGGGTGGAGACGGTGGGCAACGGGGAGATGTGGGCGCCGAACAGCCACGCCTCTCCGTCCTTGACGAGTACGTAGGCCTCCTTGAGCTGCACGCGCTTCTCGCGCAGGCTCTTGACCTCCCAGCCCTGCAGGGCGAGTCCGGCCTCCAGGGTCTCCTCGATGAAGTAGTCGTGCCGGGCCTTCTTGTTGAGCGCGATGGTGGCACTGCCGTCGGCCTTGTTTTTCTTTTTCTTCGCCTTGCCCATGATTGCCCATTATACGGGGCGCGGAGGGGCGAGCGTCCTGCCCATGCGCAGCGGGAAGGTCTCTTCCCCGTCGAGCGGGAGGTAACCGGCATGCCGGAAGAATCCGGTTGCGCCCTTGTGCGCCTTGACGAGCACCGCCTGGTAACCCTGTTGCGCGAGATCCGCATGGGCCGCCTCCAGCAGCCGCCTCCCCAGCCCGCGGTGGTGGTGGGCGGGATGGACATAGAGCCCGTGGAGCCAAGCGGTGGGGCGGTCTTCCATCCGCTCCCCGGGACGGGCCTCCTCCCAGGCCGCCACACCGAGGATCTCTCCTCGAAGGTTTTCGGCCACCAGCAGGTGCAGGTGTTCCAGATCCTCGACTCGGTACCGGTAGCCGGGAAGGGCGAGACGCAACACGCGTTGCGGCAGGTTCCAGGTCCGCACCGCCGCGGACACCACGGCGTTGACGGGGTCCAGGTCGCCGGCACGGGCGCGGCGGACGGTGATCGCGGATGTGGACATGGTGTGCTTCTGAATGGCCCTCCTGCCGGGCGTCTCATTCTTTATACTCTACAGGTGTTTTTCCCGGCTCGTGCCGTTGCAGGAGACCATCCGATGGCCGAAAAGAGGTACGTGGGCATCGACAAGGATCAGTACGGAGGCATGACCCCCACGGGAACGATCATCCGGGATGCCTGGGTGTTCGGACTGATCCCCGAGTCGGAAACCTGCGAAGGGTGGGCCATGGCCCAGATCCAGCAACTGTATGACCGGGTCACCGAGGCCTGGGAGCCCTATGGGCACTTGGTGAGCAATCTGCCCTCAGAGCTACGCGAGCGTCACGCGCGCATCTATGGGGATGCGGTGCGCCGTGCGCGGGAACTCGGGTGGGATCCGGATCTCTCCGACGAAGACGGTTGAGCCTGTCGGCCGCCGTGGGTGCCGGGGCGCATGCAGGGCCTCATTCGGTGGGCGAGGGGCGGCGGCGAAGCACCTTGATGCGGCCGCGGCGCCGCTTGGCTTCCATGCGCCGGTGCCGCGCGGCGGCCGTGGGACGGGTGCGGATGCGTCGTTTGGGGGGGTGCAGGACGCCGCGCACCAGTTCCGCCAGGCGTTCCAGTGCCTCGGCCCGATTGCGTTCCCGCGTGCGATGGCGCTGGGCCTTGATGACGATCACTCCGTCCCGGGTGATGCGCCGGTCACGGAGATGCAAGAGCCGCCCTTTGACGTCTTCGGGCAGGGAGGAGGCTCGGATGTCGAAGCGCAGATGCACGGCGCTGGAGACCTTGTTGACGTGCTGGCCGCCGGGGCCTTGGGCACGCACCGATTCGATCTGAATCTCGCTTTGCGGGATCGCGAGATTCGGCGTGAGGCGGATCACGCGCCGTGCCTGCCAAGCAGCAGGTCCTTGGCCTGGTTGATCCGAGTGGCCAGGTAGGCCGATCCCCCGCGGTCCGGATGCAGTTTCTGGATCAGGCGCCGATGGGCGGCGACGATCTCCTCGGCGCTGGCCCCGGGTTCCAGACCCAGGATCTCCCAGGCCTCCGCGGCGGTCAGGCCGGTCCGCGCATGCGGGGAGGATTCGTCTGGTCCTTCGCGCGTATCCGCTCCGGGTTCCCTTCCGCCGCTCCCGGGTGCCTGGCCGGCCCTTGCCCCGCGAAACAGCCTTTGCAGCGCGGGCAAGTAGGGTAGGAGCGCCCACAGCTTGCGCAGAAAAGGCAGCGCCAGGCCGATGGCCGCGAACACCCAGTTGAGCTTTCCCGCCGCAGCCAGCGCCACCAGCAGCACGGCTGCCGTGATCGCGAGGGCCTGCCAGCGTTGCACCCCGGACTGTTTCTGCAGCCAACGCCAGGCGGCGTATCCCAGCACGGCCAGGGCGAGAAGGAAAATGAGTCGCATGGATCTACATGGGGCCGCAACGGCGAGATGCCGAATGATACTGGTTTTTGGTCCCACCGCCTCGCCTCGTCATCCGGGGCCCCGGGAGGGGCCGGCCATGGACCGTCGTTGTTGTATAGTGGAGCTTCCACGCGGATCATGCGGGGGACGCCGGTGTGCGCAAGGGGTTCCGGGGGGTGATGGCGGTGGGGCTGTGCCTGTGTGCCGCGGGTGTATGGCAGTCGGCCGGGGCGTTCTTCTTCTGCGGCTCGTTCGGCGGCGGCGCAAGGGGACGCGTACAACGCAGTCCCCTGCCACCTGTTCCGTTTCGTCCGCCCATGCTGCCGCGGTGGGTGGAAACCACGCCGACGGGTCAGGCGGAGCCCCCGCGCACGGTCCGTTCCGGCGCCGGCCCGGAACGCGTGCGCGCGAATCCCTGGCGTCATCTGGGGACCGAAGCCCCGGCCGGGGAGGCCGCCGTCCCAACAGGCACGACGCAGGAGTCGCCGCAACGATGATCGACGTGCACAGGAACGTGAGCCGGGGGGTGCTGGTGCGCATGGTCGTGCTGGGCGCGTTGCTTGCGGCCGGCGTCGCCTGGGCCTGGGGTCCCATTCACGATTTCTATCTGCGCGGTCAGCTGACCCGCGTGGGCATCGTGATCAACGGGGCGATCGTCGTTCTGTTCTTGTTCGGCGTCGGGCGGATCGCCAACAATCTCTGGCGCTACATGCGCG
>JALSSO010000076.1 GCA_026984215.1 Gammaproteobacteria bacterium
CCCATTCACGATTTCTATCTGCGCGGTCAGCTGACCCGCGTGGGCATCGTGATCAACGGGGCGATCGTCGTTCTGTTCTTGTTCGGCGTCGGGCGGATCGCCAACAATCTCTGGCGCTACATGCGCGAGGAGGATTGGGTCTCGCGCTTCGTGCGCCGGCTGGAGGAGGGCAGCTCCCATCCGGCCGAGGGGATTCCCCGCGAGGCCATCATCGTTCGGCGTTATGCCTCGATCCTGCGCATCAGCAAACAACACGCCCCGGTCAACCACAATGCCCTGGCCTCCATGCTGCTGGCCGAGGAAAGTACACGCCTGAGCTTTCCCAAGTTCGTGAACAACATCCTGATCCTGCTCGGGGTGTTTGGAACCATCGTCTCCTTGTCCATCGCGCTGGTGGGCGCCTCGGATCTGCTCGCGGGCCGGGACCAGGTGACCAATATGAACCTGGTGCTCCACGGGATGGCCACCGCCCTGTCCACCACCATGACGGCCATCGTGTGCTATCTGTTCCACGGCTATTTCTACCTGAAGCTGACCGACGCCCAGACCCACTTGTTGAGCGCGGTGGAACAGGTCACGTCGGTGTACCTGATGCCGCTCGTCTCCTGGGACGCAGAAGGCGTGGTCCAGCAAGTGGGTCAGCTGGTTCGCTCGCTGCGCGAGGCGGCGCGCGGCATGCATGCGGCACAGCTCGACTTCGCCCAGGCCGCCGAGCAGCTCCGCGAGGTGGTCGAGAAGCCGGCGCAGGGAGTCGAACAACTCGCGCGTGATGTGCACGCGATCCGCCGGGACCTGCGCGCCGGATTCCGGCTGTCCGGGGACGAGGAGCAATGAACGGCACCGGTTTCGTCGATCTGCGCACCAACGCCGAGGCGTCGCAGACCGGCAACGAGAGCTTCTGGCCCTCTTTCACGGACATCATGACCGTAGTGGTCATGATCTTCATGCTGGTGAGCGTGATCCTGGTGCTGCGCAACTGGGACCTGGTGCGCGAGCTCCGGGCCACGCTGGAGGCCGAGCGCGAGGCCGCCGAACTGGTCAAGAGCACGACCGAGGCCAACCTCACCCTGGAGGAACAGCTCGCCCAGGCCGAGCGCCAGGTCGCCGTGGTGCGCGAGTGGCTCATGCAGGCCCGTGAGGAGAACGAGGCCCTGCGCCGGAGCGAGGCGGGACTGAAGGACCGATTGGCCGGTTTGGAGACGGCCAGGCGGGCCCTGGAGGCCGAGCGCGGGGAACTGCTCGCCAAGCTCGAGGCCCTGGGGGGGGAGCGCGCCGAGTTGCAAGGACGCCTGGAGGCGGCAACCGCGCGGATCTCGGCGCTCGAGGCGGCTTCGCGGCGACAGGAGGGGCGGCTGAAGCAGCTCGCTCAGACACTGGAGGACAAGTCCAAGGCGCTCGACGAGAAGGCATCGGAGCTGGCCACCGCCCAGCGTGCGCGTGGTGAACTGGAGGCGCGTCTGGGCGCGGCCAACGAGCGGTTGGCCCGCATGGAGGCGGCCTTCTCCGAACAGAAGCGTACGCTTGAAAAGACCACCCACGCCCTGGAGCTCCAGGCCCAGACGGTGGCGCAGAAGGAGGCCGAGTTGCAGGTACTGCAGCGGCGGATCGAGGAGGCCCAGGCGGCCTTGGCGCTCTTGCAGGGCGATTACGCCCACCTCCGGGCCGAGTACGAGAAACTGGTGCGTCCGGCCCGTACCGCCAAGGGCCGGCCGGTGGCCGAGGTGCGTTATTTCAAGCGCGACGGCCGCTACGTCTACATGCTTCGGGAGCCGGGCGCCGGAGCGGCGCGCTCGGTGAGGCGCGCGGAGTTGGAGCGGCGTTTGGCCGCACTCAAGAAGGCCGCCGACGGTGACCTGTACGTGAAGATCGTGATTCCCGAGGACAGTGGCCTGTCCTACAACGAGGCATGGAGATTCACCAACGAGATCCTCCACCGCTACGACTACTACTACCAGGAAGGTCGCGCCGTTCCCCCCTCGACCACCGGCACCGATGCCGAGCAGCCGCCTTCCTGACCGGGTGTTGCAAGATGTCGCTCGGAACTTGGCTCCGAGGTGCACGCGGTGCAGCGACCGGGACAGATCCACTCGATCGGCGGGGGAGCGAGCAGTGCGCAACACCGCAGGCGGGCTGCGTAGCCGTTTTGCAACGGCCTGCAAGGGGGTCAGGGCCGATGTGTACCCGCGGGCACGATCCAGGCGATCGGCCTCAGGGTGGCCTGGATCTCCCGGAAGGTCACGTGACTGCCCAGCCCCGGATCGTCCAGTTGCCTGCAGTCGAGCCGGTGGACTTCCGGGCGCTCGGGGTTGTGCAACGACATTTCGGTGACGTAGTACTCATCGGTAGGGCCCGCGTCGCCGCCGCCGCCCATGGCGAGCGTGAAGGCGGGTCCCGCCACCTGGATGCGCGTGCCGGGTTCCCAGCGCACCGGCAGGATGGTGGTGCGCTGTACCGTACGGGTGATCTCGAAATCGCCGGGCGCGAGGGTCGTATCGCGGGCCACGGGTTCGCGCAGCCGCAGGATGCAGTGCGGTGCAAACTCCCCATGTCCGACCGCCCCGCTCTGGATCTCCGCCCCGGCAAGGCCCGCGGGCACGGGCAGCGGTCGGTCCAGGTGAAACACCGACCCCGGCGGGGGGAGATACCGGGGCGAGTCCGGGTCCAGGGACCCGGAGTACTGACAGCCGGCCGCCAGCACCGCCACCGCCGCCAGGAAAAGCGGCGCGCGCAGGCCCGACGGTGATGAATACTGGGCACGCATGAGTTCAGTGTACACCCGCTTGCGACGGTTCGTTTTGGGAGCGTCCCTGTTCTACTTGACGGTGTGGGTTCCGCTCGCCTTCGTCGTCTACGTGCCGGCCTGGTATCACGCGAGTTGCCACTGGAACCCCCGCTGCGAGGTGTTGGGGGAAAGGCGTGTCGTAAGGGCCGTGGAGGAACTCACCCGCTTCTTCCGCCACCAGGACGAACTGGGCACGGGCTGGTCCGCCAAGGAACGCCTGCACTTGGCCGAGGTGCGTGGTATCTACGACACACTGGCCTTCGGCGCAGTTTTGGCCCTGATCGGCCTGATCGCCGGATTCGAACGCCGGGCAGCGGCCCGCGCGGCGTTGATCAACGTCGCCGTGGTGGCCGCCGTGTTGGGGGTCCTTCCCGTGTTCCGCCCGTTCTGGATGGATGTCTTCCACCCTTTGTTGTTCGACAACGAGCTGTGGCGGACCAACCGGTTCGACATCACCTGGTACATCACTCCGGTGGTCTATTTCCGCTGGACCGTCGCGTTGCTGGTGGCCGCGACCGCGACGCTCAACCTGCTCGTATGGCTGGGGTTGCGCCGTCGTAGGGTCGATCATCCTTCGCCATAGAGGTTTTCGAAGGGATCGGCGCCGGTTTCCAAGCCGTGACAATGGGTGTCGTTGATGCGCACCAGTAAAGGACGGATCGGCAGGCTGGGGGTGTCGAGGCGCTGAATGAGCCCCATGTAAGCGAGGGGTTCTCCGCCGAACGCGTAACCGCCCGATTCCAGACGGCCGAGCAAGGACTGCAGCTCGGCACGGATGGGATCGAGCAGGTCGAGTTCCGCGGGCATACCCTCCTCCTCCAGCTCATATTCCACCGCGGCGCGCAGTTCGTCGATCTCGAACAGGGCCTGGCGCACGAGCTCTTGGAACGCTTCGAGGGTTCTCGGTCGCATCATGATCGCTCGCTTCCTCTCTCGATTGATGGGGCCATAAGGCCCATGAATTGATTCGGCGCAATTCGTTGCGGGTATACTACCGCGCTGACTTTTTCGTGGCGCCCCTGCGCGGGCGGGACAGGTGTCACGCCACGGCGGTGCGGCCGTGCGTGCCGCGGTGCCCGATTCGCGCCGGCGGTTCCCCGGCCCAGGCCATTCAGGAGGAGATTGAGACCCATGAAAACCCATTTCCTATTCACCGCGCTACTGGCGGGTACCCTGACGGTGGGTGCGGCCGGCGCGATGGCGGCGGGCGATCCCGAACGCGGCGGGAAGCTGGCCGAGCCCTGTATGGGCTGTCACGGGATTCCGTCGTACACCAACGTCTACCCCAGCTATCACGTGCCCAAGCTGGCCGGGCAACACGCCGAGTATCTGATCGCCGCGTTGCAGGCCTACAAGAAGGGCGAGCGTAGCCACAAGACGATGCGGGCCCAGGCGGCGAGCTTGTCGGACCAGGACATGGCCGACATCGCGGCCTTCTTCTCCACACACCCCTGACCTGGACTTCTGGAGATCCCACACACATGAACCATCTCGTCAAGACGCTCGGGGCCTTGCTGCTGGCGGCCTCTCTCCCACTGTACGCCGCCGGAGATCCGGAGGCGGGCCGCGCCAAGGCCGCCGCCTGCGCGGGCTGTCACGGTGCCGACGGCAACAGCAAGGTCCCCACCTTCCCCATCCTGGCCGGGCAACACGCCGACTATCTGCTCCAGGCGCTCAAGGACTACAAGAGCGGCAAGCGCAAGAATGCGATCATGCAGGGTCAGGTGGCCGCCCTGAGCGAGGAGGATATGGCGAACCTGGCCGCCTGGTTCGCCAGTCAGAAAGGGTTGCGCAGCATCGACGCGGTACACTGAACGAGCCGGGGGTCGGGCCCGAGGCAAGGGCCTGGTCCCCGCTCAGTTCGCCTCGTCCGGGGTGAGGGCCTGGATGCTCAGGGCATGGAGACTGCCGTCAGCGATCCAGTCGTTCACCGCCGCATACACCATTTGATGCCGTTTGAGGGTGCTCAGCCCTTCGAATGCAGGGGCGACGACCCGGGCGGCGAACTTGCCCTCTCCACCCTCGACCTCGACCTGGGCTTCGGGGATGTGGGCCTCGATGCGTCGCTGGATCTGCTCCGGTGTCATGGGTGAGCTCCTGGTGCCGGTTGAGTGAAGGGTCCGCGGGGGCGCTCATTGTATACCGCTCGATTTGCCACGGAAGCCTCGGGGGACCGGACCGGCGGTGGCCTGCGCGGTGGTCACCAGCGGTAGCGGTCCCACAGCTCCGGATTGGCCCAGTAGCGTGGATTGAGCCAGTCCGGCGTGGCCTTGTAGTCGTAGAGGTCGAAGCCGTACAGGCCCCAGCCGGCTTCACCCGGAGTCTGGAAGAGGCGCACGAAACCGAGCGCCCGCAGGGTGGCGGGGGACCAACCCCGGGGCGTTCCCGACGCGGTGGGTGTGAACAGCAGGACCCGCTCGCAGTACAGGTCGCGCAGCCGCGCCAACGCATGCTCGGCGTCGCGTCCTTCCAGGCCCAGGTCCGCGCAGGCCACGCACAGCGCGGGGCGCCGCCATCCGGTGGGGGGCGGGTCGAGCAGGGCTGTGGCGGATATCCTGCGGTGGAACGGTCCCGCTTCCGCCAGCGCCGGACACGGTCCGCCCACGCCCTGTGGCGGTTCCACCCACAGGATCTCGCCGGAAGGGTATTCCGCCATCGCCCGGCGCAGCGCGTGGATCAGGGTGGGTGGTGGACCGTGTGTCGGGTTCATGTCTGGGCCGCACGGATATGGGGGCCGAGGTGCTTCAGGTCGCCGAGCACCCGGGCACGCCAGCCTCGGGTGAGCTCCGGAACCTCCTCTCCCAGGAGCAGGCGTGTGACCTGGCCGCGCGAGGCCAGGTAGCTCGGGCTGGTCTCCAGCCGCTCGGCCAGCGCGCGTACTTCGCGCATGGCGGCTTGGATGGCGGATTGTTGTTCCGGCGTGAGGCGCTCGGGCAGCGTGGCCGGGGTCAGCTCCGCTGCGGTTCGGGTGCGGGCCTCGTGCAGCAGGCTGCGCAGGGCGGGTCCCCAGCGCTTGAGCCGTCGTTCGCTCAGGCCGGGGGTGCGACCCAGCTCGTCCGGGTCGCCGTGGGCGGCCAGCGCTACCAGGGCCTCGTCGGGGATCACCCAGCGCCGCGGCAGATCGTGGGCCATGGCCTGCTCCTCGCGCCAGGCGGCCAGCCTCCGCAGCACGGCGATGCGTTCCCGCGGGAGGTTGTGCAGACCGCGGGTCTTGCGCCAGATCTCCTGGGTGGGTGGGGCGTAACGGTCCGGGTCCGCGAGCCGGGCGCTGTCCTCCAGGACCCAGTCGATGCGCCCGCGTTCGGCCAGCGCTTCGCGCAATGCCTCGTAGGCCGGGCAGAGCCAGATCACGTCGTCGGCCGCGTAGCGCAGCTGTTCGTGGCCCAACGGGCGTGCGCACCAGTCGGTCCGCGCTTGGCCCTTGTCCAGCGGTACGCCCAACAGGCGGTGCACCAGCTGAGCGTAGCCGAGTTGTTCCCCCAGGCCGAGTGCGGCGGCGGCGATCTGGGTGTCGAAGAGGGGCTCCGGCAACCGACCGAGGCGGTGCAGCAGAATCTCCAGGTCCTGCCGGGCGCTGTGCAGGACCTTGACCGTGCGGGCGTCGGACAGGAGACCCTCGAGGGGTGTGAGGTCCGGCAGCGCCACGGGGTCGATCAGATAGGCGTGTCCCGGAACGGCGAGTTGCACCAGACAGAGCCGGGGGAAATAGGTCCGGTTGCGCTCGAACTCGGTGTCCACGCAGAGGTAAGGCGCCCCGGCCAGGTTGTCGAGGGCTGCGTGCAGGGCCGCGCCGGTTGTGATGGGTGCGGGCACGGGTCGGTCCGGGGTCATCGTCGAGGGGTCCTTGTGCTAAGATTACGCGGTGCCCGGGTCAGGCCACACCAAGGGATGCCGCGACGCCCGCATCGGAGTATCGCGTTTGCGCTCCACCAGAATATACCCGCTCGTTGCGGGGGGTGTCGGTTGCTGTCCTGTCCGGCGGACGTGCGTGCCGATGGTAGGCGGCGCATGTCCATCTTAGCAGCCGCAACGGTGTCGCCCGCCCGCGTGACCGCGGTCGGGGCCCACCGTGCCGGCCGATCTATCACTCACTATTCGCAGCGCAATGCAGTACGCGCTTTGCGTCGGCGGGGCTCGTTTCGTCTGCGGAGCGGGGCCCTGCACGGCCTCGGCTACAGGATGACCGATCGTGAGCTTGGGAAACGCTGATTGCACATACCGAAGCGCTGCGACGCGTGGGATACGGCGCGCGGAGCGGACGGGTGTGGCGGCGATCGGATGGATGCGTGCGCTCTGGGCGGCGGCGGCGCTGGGGGCCGCCGGGGCGGCACTGGCGGCTCAGATCATTCCGGTCCAGACCCTCCAACTCCAGGGAACCACGACGATCGGCGGTACCGTGGTGCCCTACAAAGAGGTGACGCTTTCGGCCCAGATTCCGGGGCGGGTGGTCTACCTGGCCGGGGACGTGGGCGACCATTTCAAGGCGGGTGAGGTGCTGGCGGCCATCGACGACTCCGAGCTCCAGGCCAAGCGGCGCCAGGTGCTCGCCCAGCTGCAGAACGCGCAGGCGGCGTTGCAGAACTCCTATGTGCAATATGGACGGGAGATCGTGGCGCCACGTACCCGGAGTCTGACGGCGGCGCCGGGGATGGGACTGCCCAACATGTTCGATCAGATGTTCACCCGGAACATGGCCGATGCGTTGGGGGTGGGGGCGGATACGACGGTCGAGCGCTGGGCGGACCTGCAGCGTTCGCGTATCGGGGTCAATCAGGCGCAGGCCCAGGTCCTCCAGGCGCAGAGCCAGCTGGAAGAGATCGACGCCTCGATCCGCGATGCCCGCAGCATCGCGCCCTTCGACGGGGTGATCCTCAAGAAATTTGTGGAGGTGGGCGATACCGTGCAACCGGGGCAGCCCCTGCTCAAGTTCGGGCATGTCAAGTATCTACGCATCCAGGCCGACGTGCCGGTGAGTCTGGTCAGATTCCTGCGTATCGGCCAGTTCGTGCCGGCCTATCTGGACACGGCGCGGACCCCGGTGCAGGCGCGGGTGTCCCAGATCTATCCCCAGGCCGACCCGAATCAGCACACGGTGACGGTGAAGTTCGATCTGCCCCGCTCGGCGCCCGCCGCCCCCGGCATGTATGCCGAAGTGGTGCTGCCCGACGGCTCCACGCAAAAGGGTCCCACCGTCGTGATCCCCACCTCGGCGATCATCCGGGCCGGGAGTCTACCCGCGGTGCTCGTGGTCAACGAGAACAACACCTCCGAGCTGCGCCTGATCCGGCTCGGATCGAAGCTCGGACAGCATCATGTCATCGTGCTGTCGGGACTGCGCCCCGGGGAGCGGATCATCGACAGTCCCCCGCCGGGGGTCTCGTCCGGCTGGATGCCCGGGCAGCCGGAACCGGGTGTCGCCGGGATGGGCGAGTCCCCCCGGTAGGATGGGTGCGGCGCGGCCCCGGGGCCGCGCCGTCGTGAGGACACCGACTACGGCGAGCGCAGGGGGCCGGGCTCCGGCGGCAGGGCACTGAGGCACATGGGCACATCATCCGAATCCAGCACCGACTCGGGGCAGCGCGAGACTGCGGTGACGAACCTTGGCGTTGCCGGCAACCTCGCCAAGTCCTTCATCCACTCCCCCCTGACGCCGTTGCTCCTGGTGGCGATGCTCGCCATTGGGATCCTGGGCCTGCTGATCACGCCGCGTCAGGAGGATCCTCAGATCGAGGTGCCCATGGTGGATGTGTTCGTGCAGTATCCGGGTGCCTCCAGCAAACAGGTCTCGAGCCTGGTGGCCGAGCCTTTGCAGCGCATCCTGGGCGAGATCACCGGCGTCAAGCATGTCTACGCCGCCTCCTGGCGGGGCGAGGCCATCGTCACCGTGGAGTTCCACGTGGGCCAGGACATGGAGGACTCGCTGGTCAAACTCTACGACAAGATCGAGTCCAACATGGACAAGATCCCCCCCGGGGTCTCCAAGCCGCTGGTCAAGCCCAAGAGTGTGGACGACGTACCCATCGTCACGCTCACCCTGTGGTCGGCCCAGGTGGACGACGCCACGCTCAAACTGGTGGCCGAGGAGGTCCTGCAGCGTCTGCACGAGGTACCGGACACCAGCAAGGGGTTCATCGTCAGCGGGCGCGAAGAGCAGGTGCGTATCGAGCCCCTGCCCGACAAGCTCAAGGGTTACGGGATCTCGCTCAGTCAGCTCGCCCAGACCATTCGCACGGCCAACACCGAGCGGGCGGCGGGTTCCATGGAGTACCACGGCGCGGCCATGGAGCTCTACACCGGCTCGTTCCTCAAGACCAAGGACGAAATCGAGCGTCTGGTGGTGACGGTGCGCAACGGCCGACCCGTGTACGTGCGCGACCTGGCACGGGTCTACTGGGGGCCGAGCGAGGCCAAGAAGCTGGTGCAGTTCTACACCGGCCCCGCCTATCCCGAACGTATCAACGCCAACGGCCTGCCGGCGGTGACTATCGCCATCGCCAAGAAGAAGGGTTCCAACGGCGTGACGGTGGCCGATGCGGTGCTGAAACGCACGGCCTTTCTCAAGGGGCGGGTGATCCCCGACAACGTCCACGTGGACGTCACGCGCAACTACGGCAAGACCGCGCGCGACAAGGTCAACGAGCTGGTGTTCAAGCTGTTCGTGGCCACGGGTGCGGTGGCCGTCCTGGTGCTGCTCTTCCTCGGGTTGAGGGCCGCCCTGGTGGTCACGGTGGTGATCCCGGTGGTGATTCTCATCACGGTTTTTGGTGCCTGGGTGCTCGGCTATACCATCGACCGGGTGAGCCTGTTCGCGCTGATCTTCGCCATCGGCATCCTGGTCGACGACGCCATCGTGGTGGTGGAGAACATCTACCGGCGCTGGCTGCTCAAGGGCGAGTCGGACACGGAAACGGCCGTGGATGCCGTTCGCGAGGTGGGCAATCCCACCATCCTGGCGACGTTCACCGTGATCGCCGCGCTGCTGCCCATGGGGTTCGTGCGCGGCATGATGGGGCCCTACATGGAACCGATCCCCGCCCTGGGCTCGGTGGCCATGCTGTTCTCCCTGTTCGCGGCCTTCGTGTTCACGCCCTGGTTGACCATGCGGCTGCGTCCCTCCCTGGGTTCGCTGCGCAAGGCCGAGGTCAAGGAACACCGCCAGCAGGAATGGCTCGGCGGATTCTACCGGCGCCTGATCGTGCCCCTGGTGGAGCGCAAGACACTGGGCTACGCCTTTCTGTTTGGGCTGGTCGTCCTGTTTTTCGCCTGCATGCTGCTGTTCTACACCAAGGGTGTGCGGGTCAAGATGTTGCCGTTGGACAACAAGCCCGAGTTCAACGTCGTCATCAACATGCCGGAAGGCACGGCGTTGCCGGAAACGGCCAACGTGACCCACCGTCTGGCCGAGCGGTTGCGGCGCATCCCCGAGATCGTGGCCCTGCAGAGCTACGTGGGCACGGCCTCGCCGTACAACTTCAACGGGTTGGTGCGTCATTACTACTTGCGCTCCAAACCCTGGATGGCGGACATTCAGATCGAACTGCTGGACAAGCACGAACGCGAACGGACCAGCCACGAGATCGCCGAGGAGGCGCGCGAGGTCCTCACCCCCATCGCGCGTGCCGCCGGCGCCCGCATCCAGGTGGTGGAGATGCCGCCGGGCCCCCCCGTGCTGCAGACGTTGGTGGCGGAGATCTACGGGCCCTCGGACCGGATCCGAAGGCAGGTGGCCAAGGACATGACCACCCTGTTCGAACGGGCGCCGAACATCGGCGACGTGGACAACTTCCTGGAGGCGGACTATCCGCGCTGGCACTTCGAGATCAACCGCGAGAAGGCGCTGCGACTCGGGATATCGGTCGAGCGGATCAACCAGGAGTTGGAGATGGCCATGGGAGGCTACGTGCTCGGCGACATCAAGACCGAGATCTCCAAGGAGCCGATTCTCATCGTCCTGCAACTTCCTCTTTACATCCGCGCGGATCTGGCGCGGGTGAGCCAGATCCCCATCGTCACGCCTTCCGGCAAGGTGGTTCCCCTGGCGGAACTGGGCCGTTTCCGGCAGGTGATCCAGGACAAACCCATCTACATGAAGGATCTGCGCACCATCGAGTACGTGACCGGGG
The DNA here is from genome assembly GCA_026984215.1 of Gammaproteobacteria bacterium. Lineage (GTDB taxonomy): Bacteria > Pseudomonadota > Gammaproteobacteria > JAJDOJ01 > JAJDOJ01 > JALVEU01. Next base: position 10,906 of record JALSSO010000076.1, read on the forward strand.
AGGGCGTGGGATATCTGGCCGCGCCCATCTATGGCATGTTGGAGGTGGAGGACATGCTCGACGAGTACGTGCCGCCCGACGGGGGCAAGCTCGAGAGCTATTGGATCGGACCGCCGCCCGACAGCCACCACTCCGCCTTCGAGTGGACCGGGGAGTGGACCGTCACCTACGAGACGTTCCGCGACATGGGGTTGGCCTTTGGGGCGGCCCTGGTGCTGATCTACATGCTGGTGGTGTGGGAGTTCGGCAACTTCGTCCAGCCGGCGGTGATCATGGCGCCGATTCCGCTCACCCTGGTGGGCATCCTGCCGGGTCATTGGCTGCTCGATGCCGAGTTCACGGCCACGTCCATGATCGGGTTCATCGCCCTGGCCGGCATCATCGTGCGCAACTCGATCCTGTTGGTGGACTTCACCAAGCACGCCGTGATCGCGGGTAAATCGGTGCTGGATGCGGTCATCGAGGCGGCCAAGGCCCGCACGCGGCCCATCATCATCACCGCGCTGGCCCTGGTGGCCGGCTCCAGCGTGATCCTGACCGATCCGATCTTCCAGGGCATGGCGATCTCGCTGATGTTCGGTGTGCTGGTCTCGACCCTGCTCACCCTCGTGGTCATTCCCCTGGGCTGCGTCTCGGCGCGCCACTCCTTCGAGGCGGCCTGCGAGGCCGGGTCCCCGGCCGGTCCGTCGGAGGCGGGTGCGCCACCTCCGGCCCCAGGCGGCGGGAGTCTGTGGGGCAAGCTCGCCATCGGGTTGTGGCGGGTGCTGTACCAGATCGGCTTCTATCTCTACCTGCTCGTCTCTGCGCTCGTGCGCGGTGCCCTGCGTCTGCTGCGCCGCGGCCGGCGTCGGCCCCCGCCCGCCACCCCGCCGAGGCCTGCGGGTGGGGGCGGGGGTGCCGGGTCTTCCGGTCCGGCCATGTCCTCTTCGGCACCGGCGGGTTCACCACCGGCTTCCACAGCCGTCTCGGCGGCATCGGCCGCACCGCCGCCCGCTTCCACGGCTTCCTCCCCGCAACCGACGCGCGACGGCGGCAAAACCCCGGTTGAAGGCGTCCGCAAGGGAAGGAATCCTGCGGCGGGGGGGCGCAGCGGGGCCGCCAAGGAGGATAAAACCGGCAGCAAATCGGCCCCGGCCAAGCGAAACACGCGCAGACGGTCTAAAATCACTATAAAAGACATGGGGAAAGAGGAAGGTCCGGCCAAGCAGCCTGAGGCAGGGCCCGTAAGTTCGGCGCCGAAGGCCGTGCCGCGCCCGCGCAGGACGCGCCGCGGTATCCGCCTGAAGGGTGATCTGGATTAATGGTCTCGTGCAAGCCCCGGACTCACTACCGCGACGACCACATGGCAGGAGGAGCATGAAACCGATTCGACAGATAGTTTGTAGTCTGCTGTGCGCTGCCGGGACATGGGCCCTGGGGCCGGTATCCGCCGCTGCGGGTCAGGATCCGATGTATGCTCAGGCGGTGTCCGCTCCGGTCCCGGATTCGGTGGCCGCTGGCATGGGTTATCCTCCGCTCGACTATTCGCCGGAAGCCGCCGATGCGCGGCCGGCTGGTGTTCCGCAGGCCGGTGCACCCACCGTGCCCCGGGCAGGAGCACCGGCAGATGCGTTCCACTCGCCCTCTCCGGCTCCCGGACAAGGGGCCGGTGGGCCCGGCTCCCCTTACTCCATTCCAGGCCAGCGGGCCGTCGCGCCCGCCCCGCCGGCGGGTTCGTACACGCCGTATGGGCAGCCCGGTTATCCGGCCGGAAACGGGTATGGCTACGGTTCGGTCCCCGGCGTCCCACCCCGGGCACCGGATTGGCGGTCACCGGTCCCCGAGGCCGGCTATGGAGGTCGTTCGGACGCATACCCGGGCGGTCGTGCCGGTTCTGCCTACGGCGGGCCGTCTTCCACCTATGGGGCGCCATGATGATGAACGAACAGACAATGCAGTGGGTGCGGGCGGTGATGCGTGCCGGGGCGGGATGGTGGATGCGCGCCCTCCTGGTGGCGGGGGTCACGGCACTGCTCGTCGTGGGGTGCAGCCGCGAGGAGGAGACGGCATCGCAGAACCCCGCCTTTGAACCGACGGTGGAGAAGCCCGCCCCGGCCGGGGTCTCCTACGCGCCGGCCCCGCTGGCGGGTTACTCCGGCAATCCGCCGCAGGTGACGGCGCCCTCGGCCTATCCCGGCGCGACCAGCTACGGTCAGCAGCAGCCGGCGGTACCCTACGGCTATGCACCGCAGATCGACGGGACGGGCTATGGCACCACCGCCACGGCACCGGGTTATCCTCCCTATGATGGACACGCAGTGGGAGCCGGGGTCTATCCAGGGCAGAGCGCCCAGCCCGCCGCCCCCCCACCGCATAGTGGGGTGGTCCATCCCGCGCCCGCCGTCGGGGCGGCTGGTTATGCCTACCCGCAAGTCACCCAGCAGCCCTCCGCGCAAAGCGCTTACTCCACCCCGCCGCAGCAAGGGGGATGGGGTGCCAGTGACTGGCAAGCCGGCGGAGGGACCTATGCGCCGTCCACGGTGAGACACCCTTCCGGGGTTGCGCCCGCGCCACTGCCGCAGACCGGTTCCGGCACCTGGCTGCAGCAGGGCGTTCCGGTGCAAACCGATCTCTATCCGAGCCTCGACTATGACCCCTCACGTGAGGCCCGTGGCACCCAGGCCGCGCCAGCGCCCCCAGCCCCAGCGGCCCAGGCCGCGCCTGCGGCCCCGGTGGCTCCCGCCTGGGGCACTACGGCGGTGGCGCCCGCCGCGCCCACGACGGCTCCGGTCTATCCCTACGCGGGTTACGGCCTCTATGGCGTGGCCCCTGGAGTGTATCCGCCCGCCTATACCACGCCCATCCAACCCTGGGCCGGACTCTTCCCGTTCTTCGGCGGACTGCCTGTCTGGTAGCTTGGTCCGGATGCCGGTACCCGGGTGGGCCGGGCACCGCATCGCGTCCTGTAGCACCGGTCCCCCCACCCTCATGCAATGGTGGGATCGGTGCGCTTTTCGTGGTATACGGAACCCGGCAGCGCGCGCCTGACCCTACTCGGCCGGGTGCAGTCGCCACGGACAAAGGTCGTGACCGGACGATGATCACAGTCATAGCGAACCTCAAGGGCGGTACGGGGAAAAGCACCGTCAACTTCAATCTGGCCGTGTGGCTGGCGGTTCAGGGCAGGCGCGTGCAGCTCTATGATCTGGATCCCCAACGCACGCTCACCGACGTGATGGAGATTCGGGACGAAGAGGGCTTCGAGCCGCAGATCCCGCTGGAACACCGCCTCCCCGGGCCACGTGCCAAGGTGCTCAAAGAGGCCGAAGTCCTCGTGGACGTGGGCACCGCCGACATGGAGGCGTTGCACGAGGCCTTGCGCCGGGCCCACCGTGTGGTGGTGCCGGTGCCGCCGAGTCAGGCCGACGTCTGGTCCACGCAGCGCTTCCTGCGCATGATCCGGGATCTACGGCCGAAATCCCTTCCAGAGGTTTTCGGTTTCATCAACCGTGCCGACACCCATCTGTTCGTGCGAGAGACCGATGAAACCGCCGAGGCGCTCAAGCTTCTGCCAGGGATCCAGCCCCTGAAGACCCGGCTGCACCAGCGCACCGCCTATCGGCGGTCGTTCAGTGAGGGGCTCGCGGTGTTCGAGCTCGAGCCGCTCGGCAAGGCGGCTCGAGAGCTGCAGAAACTGGCCGCCGAACTCTATCCGTGAACCGAGCGCGACATGGCTGGCGCGGTGTTCGCGATTCCACGAACGTGGAGATTGACGTGGATTGTCCCTCAGACCTGCGTGGACACGCGAAATCCCGCATAATCACCAGCGCCCTCGACGTCCGCTACGTGGGGAGACGGTCATGATGCGTTGGATCTGGGACAACATCGTACTGCTTCTCGTGCTCTCCGCCTTCGTGATCGGGGTGGCCAACTATCAGGACCTGCGCCAGTGGTTCGCCCCCGGAGCGGCGCATCATGAGGCGTCGGTAACGGTCTCTCAGCCGGTGTCCCACGCGGAACCCCGTTCGCCGGCGTCCTCCCCGGAGCGGCCGGCCAACATGGCACCATCGCATGGGGAGGGCCGACCGGAGCCCGGGCATCCTTCGATGACGAAACGAGCGCCCCGGGTGGCGCCGGCGACAGTCGGGGCCGAGGCGACCCAGGCCGAGGCGGCCCAGGCGGAGGCGGCCCAGGCGGAGGCGACCCAGGCGGAGGCGACCCAGGCCGAGGCGACCCAGGCCGAGGCGACCCAGGCCGAGGCGACCCAGGCCGAGGCGACCCAGGCCGAGGCGACCCAGGCCGAGGCGGCCCAGGCCGAGGCGACCCAGGCGGAGGCGGCCCAGGCGGAGGCGACCCAGGCGGAGGCGACCCAGGCGGAGGCGACCCAGGCGGAGGCGACCCAGGCGGAGGCGACCCAGGCGGAGGCGACCCAGGCGGAGG
>JALSSO010000077.1 GCA_026984215.1 Gammaproteobacteria bacterium
CCGCTGCAGGGGCCGGTGGAGGCCTACCTGCGCACGCTGGCCGAGGGGCGTCGGTATTCCGCGCATACGGTGGCCGCCTACCGCCGGGACCTCGCCGAGCTGATCGGATTCTTGCGGGAAGCGGGGGTCGAGACGTGGGCCGCCGTCACACCCGCCCACGTTCGCCTTTATGCGGCGGGGCTCCATCGCCAAGGCCGCTCGCCCGCATCCATCGCCCGGCGGTTGTCGGCTGTCCGGAGCCTTTTCGCGGGATTGGTGCGGGCGGGGCTGCTGGAGGCCAATCCAGCGGCTGGCGTGCACGGACCGAAGCGCCGGCGGCGGCTTCCGAAAAGCGTGGCGGTGGACGACATGGCCCGCCTGCTGGACCATTGTCCGGAAGATGTGTTGGAAGTCCGCGACCGGGCGCTGTTCGAGTTGGCCTATTCCTCCGGCCTGCGCCTGTCCGAGCTGGTGCGGCTCGATCTCGAAGACGTGGATCTCGCCTCGGGCGCCGCCCGCGTCCATGGCAAGGGGGGCAAGGTCCGTGACGTACCCGTGGGGCGCAAAGCCGTCGAAGCCTTGCAACGCTGGCTGCCGCTGCGGGCGTCGCTCGCCGCGCAGGAGGAGTCGGCATTATTCGTCGGACGAACGGGCGGGCGGCTCGGCGCGCGCAGCATCCAGAAGCGCCTTCGGCGCTGGGCGCGCCGCGCGGGATTGGACCAGCCGATTCATCCCCACCGCCTGCGTCACGCCTGCGCGACCCATCTGCTCGAGTCCTCCGGCGACCTGCGCGCCGTCCAGGAACTGCTCGGACACGCCGATATCGCCACCACGCAGGTTTATACCCACCTGGACTTCCAGCACCTGGCCGAGGTCTACGATACCACCCATCCACGTGCCCGAAGGTCCGGAAAACGCGCCCGGCGGGGAGATCCAGGAGGTCCCCCCGAGACGTCCAAGCGCCCATAGGCAAGGCGTCCCGGCATCAACCGGGCGGATTCCCGGTTGATGCCGGCTCGGCCCTTCTTCTAAGCTATGCAACTTCGCCGGTGTAGCTCAGCTGGCAGAGCAACTGATTCGTAATCAGTAGGTCGGAGGTTCGAGTCCTCTCACCGGCACCATCCCGACAGCATGAGGCCCGGTCGCTTGCGGGCGTGCACGGTGGCCGCTCGCTCCCAATCCGAGTTCCCTGGGCACGCTTCATCATTCCTGGAGTTCGCCGGTTGCGCGTGATCGTGAGCGCGTGGACCCCACGGCCGTGTCGGCTCATGCGCTACAATGAGCGTTCATGAACGCCTCGGTCATCGATCTCTACGAGCAGCTGGCCAGCGCTCCGGACGACTAGGCCCGGGCGCGGATCATCGCGCAGGCCTTCGAGGCCCTGGCCGAGCGCTATCCCAATCTGGCCGAGGCGGCCACCCGCACCGAGCTGTCCGAAACGGAACTTCGCCTGACCAAAGCGATCGAGCAGGTTCGGGTCCAGCTCAGGCAGACCGCCGCCGATCTTGCGGTGCGCATCGAGCGCAGCAAGGCCGAGACGGTGCGCTGGGTGGCGGGGCTGTGGCTGGCCCAGACGGCACTCATCGCCTGGCTCATCCTGCGAGCCACCGGCTGAGATGCTGAGGGGGGCGATCCTTGCGGGGAGACGGCGTTTCGAGCCGGGCTTCACCCTGCACTCTCGGTGCGGAGTCGAGTCACCTTCGCCGGCTGGGAAAAATCCCGTGTAAGCGGAGAAGAACGGAAGCGCGCGCGTACGACATAACAACGCGTGCCGCCGCTCCCAGCTCGTGGCCTTGACGTTCGTTCCCTTCAATCTTCCGGTTACGGACTCCTCCGCCAACGAACGGATCCGTGGTCCGCACTCGTTCGGGATCGCTCGGGACGGCTCCTTCGCACCGGAATCCAGGTTACCGCGGATCCCCAATCGCCGGAAATGGATCACAGGCGCGCTGCGTAAGACGGCACTGCCATCAGGTGGCGGAGCGGAGATCCTCTCCGAAGAGCCATCATCCGGAGGCGTGCTTCCATGCGATTGCCCAGAGGAATGACGCTGGTGGAACTGCTCGTCGTGCTGGCGGTGATCGGCATCCTGCTCGGTCTCGGAGTCCCGGCCTGGAGCGCCATGATGCGGGCCAACCAACTCGCGACGGCGACCAACAACCTCGTTGCGGCCATCACTCTTGCACGGGTCGAGGCCGTTCGCAGCGGACACCGAGCCACATTCTGCGCAAGTCTCGACGGCGTTACGTGCACGACGCTGGGGTACCACCACGGCTGGATCGTGTTCCGCGACACGGACGGCGACACGTACAGGGATCCGAACGAGCCCATCCTCGCTTCCGGAGGACCTGTCGAGGGGGTTTCGATCCACGGCAATCATCCCGTGGTCCGTATGATCTCCTATACTCCCCTTGGCCAGCCCAAGACCGCCGGCGGGGCATTCCAAGCCGGAAGCCTCTTCGTGTGCAAGGGGCGGTACGGCCGCAGGCTGGTGCTCAGTCCGGCCGGCAGACTTCGGATCGAGCATACGGCTTGTTCTTGAATCGTCCCCTCGTCACCCACCCGTTGCATATGGCCTCGGATCAGGAAGCGGTCCGGGTGTTGCAAAGTGTGAGTTCCCTCCGCGCCATTGCGGAAGGCAGCGGCTACAATTCGAGTGCGTTTTTCGTTCTCACGGACGAAACGTGGCTGACGCGGATCTTGATTCGTCGCCAACGCGAGTGATTGGTCCTGCCTCGCGCGGAGCTGCCGCAGCCAGGCGGACCCCTACCCCGAGGCGGGTGGCATCCCTCAAACCTGTCGGAGGCCCGATCAAGCGAATCTTCCGTTCATCGGAGTTTTGTTCCGGACCATACGTCTGGGCCGTCTGGCGAAGCTTCCACAAGGTATAAAGTAGACATGGAAAGTCCGCCCAGAGGATTCACGCTCGTCGAACTGATGGTCACCCTGGCTGTGGCGGGTGTGCTCCTGGCTGTGGGCGTTCCCGGTTTTACCCGGTTGATCAAAGACAACCGCTTGTCGTCCAGTGTGAACGAGCTGGCTGGCAGCCTGAATCTCGCGCGCATGGAGGCCGTCAGGCGGGGCGCACGCGTGGTGTTGTGCAAGAGCGAGGATCAGACCACGTGTTCGACCTCCGGCTCCGTGGGATGGGACGCTGGGTGGATCGTGTTCGTGGACGAGGACGCCGACAACGCCCTGGACGCTACGGGCGTGGACCCGGAGCCCGTGCTGCAGCGGCACGCTGCGCTGGACAATGGAGTCACCATATCGGCCAGCGCGGATGTGTCGGATCGGGTCCGTTTCCGCGCTTCTGGAAGGCCCATGGAAAGCGGGTCGTTCACGTTGTGTGACGATCGCTCGGGAAATTACGGACGTCAGTTGGAGCTGGAGGGAACCGGTCGGGTGCGATTACTGAAGGACCAGGCATGTTCATAGGCACCCCACAAAAGGGCGTGACGCTCGTGGAAGTCCTGGTGGCCGTTGTGGTGTTGTCCATCGGTTTACTGGGCCTTGCCCAGTTGCAGATGACCACCCTTCGCCAGACGCAGAGTGCGTTGTTGCGCTCGCACGCCACATTGCTCGGCTACGATTTGACCGATCGCATGCGAGCCAATACCGCCGGCGTCATTGCGGGATATTACAACCAGTCGCTAGTCGGCGACCATCAGGGCGATCACGATTGCAGCGTCGTGGACGCCAGCGGTACGGAAACCAATGCCAATCCGGCAGACTGTTCACCACAAGAGCTGGCGGAGAACGACTTGCTGGAATGGGCCAAGACCGTGGCACGCGAGCTACCTTCCGGACAGGGTATCGTTTGTCTGGATTCCACCCCCAAGGACGATCCGCCCGCCACGCCGGGGGCCCCCAAGTGCGACAATCTAGGCACCGTATACGTCGTCAAGGTCTGGTGGACCGACGGGTACGATGCGCAGAGTGGTCAGCCGGTGACACAGTTGTTCGTCACCCCGTTCGTGCCATGAATACTTCGTTGTCCCCAGGTCTTCGGAACTCGGCCACGCGATCGGCCTGCGAAACTGGCATTTCGCTCGTCGAGCTCATGGTGGCCATGGTCCTCGGCCTCGTGGTGGTCGGGGGCGTGGTGCAGATCTATCTGTCCAACAAACAGACCTACCGGGTGAATGCCGCTGTCGCACGTATCCAGGAGAACGCGCGGTTTGCCCTGGATCTGCTCGGGAGAGACCTGCGTGCCGCGGGATACTGGGGGTGTGCGGGCTCGTCGGCGCAGATCGCTCACGCGGTGGACGATACCAGCGGATGGCAATTTCTTGCCGAGCCGGTTCACGGTTATGAGGGAGGCGTGGACACGTTTCCTTCCGACTTCGCTGCGAGCGCTCTCGGCAACACCGACGCGTTCCGTGTGGCCTATATGGATCCGAACGGCGCCTACACGGTGTCGAGCCATGTTCCGGCATCGGCGACGATCCACCTCACCACCACCCACGATCTGAAACAGGGCGAAATTCTGGCCGTGGTCTCCAGCGCCTGCCGGCAGGTCGGAATTTTTCAGATGTCCAACGAGAACAATAACGGTACGATAGATACCGTTGTGCACAATACCGGTGCCGCGACCAGCCCTGGCAACTGCACCGTTGAGCTGGGCGGGAGTTTCACCTGTGCGGACACCTCTCCGGCCAGCAGCTATACCTATCAAGCCGGATCCAAGGTGATGCGCTTCGTTTCCCGTGCCTACTATATCGGCAGCGGAGCCAGCGGTGAGCCTGCGCTGTGGCGGGCATACCTGACGCACAGCGGCGCGGCTGCATCGGTCGGTTCCGAGGAGCTCGTGGAAGGTGTCGAAGACATGCAAATCCTCTACGGGCTGGATACCGACGCCGACGGCACGGCCAATCGTTATGTCCGCGCCGACGCGGTGGGAAACTGGAGTGACGTGGTCAGCGCGCGCGTGGATTTACTGCTGCGCTCGGTAGAGGACAATCTGGCCAACTCACCCCAGCCCTATAAGCTGCAGGGCGTGTCGAGTACGCCGTCGGATCGTCGCATTCGACGTGTGTTCACCACCGTCGTGGCCTTGAGGAACCGGGTGCCATGATGGGGCCCGTGTCGAGTCGACGGTATCGCTTACCGACCGCCGGCCAACAGGGCGTGGCACTGGTGGTTGGCCTGATTCTGCTGCTCGTGCTGACGCTCATCGGACTGACCAGCATGCGTTCCGCGGTGATGGAGGAACGCATGGCCGGTCATTTCCGGGACCGCGATCTAGCGCTCCAGGCTGCGGAGGCAGCGCTTCGCGACGCCGAGGCGTTCATCGTCGGTAACGCTATCACCGAAGGCAGCGGGGGGGTGTATAACGGTTCGAACGGGCTCCTGGGGCGGACCGATGAGGAGCCCGATTACCTTTCCATGATTTGGGACGATAGTAATTCGAGATTCCGGAGCTTTCCCCGGGTGAGCCAGAATCCACGGTATGTGATCAAAATGTTGGATAAAACGACTTCCGGGGGACAGACGATCACGATATTCAGGATTACGGCCCGTGGGGTGGGTCGAAATCCCAATACCCGGGTGTTTGTTCAATCGACCTATCAGCGTACCGGCAATTAGCCGAAATCGGGGTCATAGTCATGAAGACCGCACGTTCATCCATCTCGAAACTCAGGACGGCGATGGCCATGGTTGTCCTTCTGGTGATTCCCGGTTTTCCCGTCGTCTCTACTGCAGGGACGATCGCCCAGGTCCCGCTGTTCGTAGGGCTCAACATCCAGCCCAACATTTTCTTCGCTCTCGACGATTCGGGAAGCATGAACTGGCCCATGCCCATCCAAGGAGCGGAAGCCGCTTATTTCACGGACATCCTCGATTACTACGACACGGAACCCGACAATTATCAAGGAGAGTGGGTTCGGGAGTGGAATACTTGGTGCCGAGGCGCCAATCTGCTTGCCTATGATCAAGACATCGTGTATCAGCCCTGGCCGGGGAATGGTCCGGAATCCCATACGCCGTTCCCATCCATGGACGCGGCCCATACCAACAACTTCGAGGACGTGTGGGTCAATCCACGCACCGAGGGAGCCGGCGACAAAGTGAACAAAGGCTGGCCCGTGTGGGGTTGGTTCGACGGGACCGTCGATTTACTCGATGTTCCCGTGATCCGGTGGGTGGATCGCAACGGCAACGGAGTATGGGACGTTCCGGACTGTCCGCATGGATATGACGAAGCCGGCGTGGTCCGCTTCCGGGACCTGAGTGACGAGGAAAAAGAGAATTTCGCGAACTGGTTCACCTACTACCGTACTCGGGAGTTCACCACCAAGGGCGCAGTATCCCGCGTGGTGACGCAATCGTCGGCGCGTATGGGTCTGGCAACACTACACAATAACAACAATGTCGGCCTGCCGATCGCCGACATGCGTATAGACGACAATAAAGAGGCGCTGCTCGATCATGTGTTCAATATCATCTCCAGCGGCGGAACACCGTTGCGGCGCTTTCTCAACAATGTGGGATATTACTTCAGCACCACGGACACCACGCCGGATGCATTGTTCGACGGTGACCACCCCCCTTCACCGATCCTCCCGGCGGGACAGGGCGGCGAATGCCAGCAGAACTTCGTCATGCTCATGACGGACGGGGCATGGAACGGGGGCTCACCGCACGTCGGGCACCAAGACCGAGATCTCGACATTCCCTACGTCTACGAGGCGCACCGGGATAACTTCGACAATACCTTGGCGGATGTCGCGATGCGGTGGTACAAACGGGATCTGGCGCCGTCCATCGACGGGGAGGTACCCACACAAACGGGAGATGCCAGTGCCAATCTCGACGAGAATTCAGAGCAGCACCTCGTCACGTTCAGTGTGGCCTTCGGCCCCGTCGGGACCATCGATACGGATCCAAGCGATCGCAATGCGCCCTTCCCATGGCCGGAACCCACCGCCAATGCCCAGGAGACGGCGGACGATCTGCGCCATGCGGCATACAATGGCCGTGGGCGATTCCTGTCGGCGCGCGACCCGGTCAGCCTCATCGAGACCCTCGACGCGGTAATCGCCGACATCGAATCTCGTCAGGGCAGTGGCGCTGCTGTGAACTTCAACAGCGCGACTCTCGAAGCCGGCAGCAAAGTTTTCGTGGCCTTGTTCAACAGCCAGAACTGGAGTGGCGATCTGGTCGCCTACGCCCTCGATCCGGACACGGGGAATCTTGCTTCCACGCCGTCATGGAGCGCTCAGGAGGTGCTGGATGCGCCAGGTGGGGATGCCAACCGGGTGATTTACACCATGGGAGCGGACGGGGATGGTGCGTTGTTCCAGCCGAGTAATGTCCAAGCGGGTAGTTCTCCATGGCCCAGTGCGCTGATCCAGGACCTGCGCACGCAACAGGACCAATCACAGGAATCCAGCCCTTATTCAGAAAGTGTACAGCGTGTGGAGTTCCTGCGGGGCGACCGGACGAACGAAGGGGCCTTGTTCCGAACGCGCGGGAGCCGTCTGGGTGACATGGTGCACTCTCCGCCTATTTATGTTGGGGAGCCGAGCGATTCCTGGCCGGACGCGGATCCATTCGGCGCCACCGGCGCCCGCTACTCCGACTTCGTCGAGGCCCAACGGAATTCACCGCGGACGCCCGTGGTCTATGTGGGCGCCAATGATGGTCTGCTGCATGGCTTCAATGCGGAGAACGGGGAAGAGGTCCTGGCTTATGCGCCGGGCGTGCTGGCCTCGGAGCAGAACGCCCAGGGCTATCATTACCTCACGGAGAAGACCTACGGTCACCGGTACTACGTGGATGGGGACATCTCCGTGCACGATGTCTATATGGCGGCGGAATTCGACGGCAGCCGCGCTTGGCGTACGGTTGCCGTGGTTTCCATGCGCGGAGGGGGGCGTGGTGTGGCTGCGCTGGATGTTACTGATCCCAGCGCCTTCACTAATACCGCTGCCGCCGCCGAGGATGTCGTACTATGGGAATTCACCTCCGACGATGACGCCGACCTCGGTTACACCTTCAGCCAGCCACAGATCACCATGATGAACAACGGCAAGTGGGCCGTGGTGATCGGTAACGGCTACAACGATAACGGTTCTTCGGGGACGGCGAAGCTGTTCATCCTGTTCATGGAAGAAGGGCTGGATGGGTGGCAGGATGGCGATTACGTTGTACTGGATACGGGCTCCGGCAGCACGACGGATCGAAATGGCCTGTCGACCCCGGCATTGCTCGACGTCGATGGAGACCAGGTCACCGATTTCATCTATGCCGGCGACCTGCACGGCGACCTGTGGGTATTCGACGTTAGGAACCCGGACCCTTTGCTGTGGGAGTCGGTCTTCATGGATCCAGCGGTGCTCGGTCCGGCGCCGTTGTTCGATGGCGATCCCACCGAGCCCATCACGATGAAACCGTTGCTGGTACGTCCTGATTGGGTGGCCACGACAGCCAGTAATTTCCCCAACGTAATGGTGTATTTTGGCACCGGTCAATATCTTTTTCAGGGTGATGCATCCACCACGGACCAGCAGTACTTCTATGGCGTGTGGCACGCGGATAAGAAACAATTGACGCGGGCGGATCTCGTCGCGCAATCCACGCTCAGCGACAGCTCTTTCCCATCGGATGCGCGTATTCTGTCCAATAACTCGGTCACGTATGCCGATCCACCGAGCGGCGGGGATTATGGCTGGTATTATCCATTGCCGGACTCTGGCGAGCGGGTCGTAGTCGATGCTTTCCTGCGCGACGGTCTCGTGTTCTTCAACACGGCGGTCCCCACTGCCACGGCTTGCTCCGCTGGCGGCTACAGCTATCTGATGAGTGTCGATGCACAAACCGGCGGAAACCCGGACTTTGCTGCTTTCGACTTCAATGCCGACGGCAAGGTGGATGAGCAGGATTTGGTTGTGGACAGCAGTGACAACGACGTGGCGGTCGCAGGTCAGAAATTCGATTATGGGCTGGCTTCGGCATCGGCCTTGCTGGGCGATTATCAGTATACTTCCGGGACCAACACTCGGAAACCTGTCAAGCGCCTCCTAAGGCCGGCGGCGAGCGCGGCTACCGGCGTGCGGCGTTCGTGGATCGAACTGACACCGCAATGAGGAAACGGGCAATGATGAAGATGCTGAGGCGAACGGTCCAGACCATTCCGGATAAGCGGGGGTTATCACTGGGAATTCTGGCCGCGGTGCTGTTGTGGGTCGGTCAGGCTCAGGCAGCGGTCGGTTTCGGTACCGTGGATGGAATATACGTGGAAAACGGCGCTGGGCGAATTGTTCTCGGCGACCGCAGCTTTCGGGTGACCACTGATACGGTCTATCGCAGTATGGGAGGAAAGTCCATACCGGTGGGTGAGCTGGAGGTGGGCAAGTCCGTCCGATTCCGTTACGATCCGAAGACCCGTATCGTGCACGAGATAGAATACATTCGGCCCGAGGAGCTCCGTGAGCGTGTCCGCCAGCCCTAGAATTCGGCGTTCAGCGCCGTTCAATCAGCCGCCCCGCAGCGGGTTGGAATTCCGGTTCGACGGGGTCTCCCCGCGTCAGGGCGGGTTTACGTTGATCGAGCTGATGATCGTCGTCGTCGTCGTGGGTATTCTGGCTGCCATAGCTTTCCCCGCTTATCTCGAGCAGCTCAGGAAAACGCGACGTGCCATGGCTGAGGCCGATTTGCTCGAACTGGCCAATTTCATGCAGCGGACGAACACGGAGGCGGGCTGTTATAACCCCGGGCCGGACAACGATTGCACCACGGCGGACGACGAGGCGGCGCCTACACTGCCTTTCACCCAATCTCCCAAGGAAGGCGACACGAAGTTTTATGACTTGACAGTGGACAGTGTGGGAACCAGCACATTCACGCTGAAGGCCACTCCGATTTCCGGAACCACTCAGGAGGGAGATGGATTTCTTACGGTCGATCAGGCAGGCCAACGTGCTTGGGACAAAAACAACGATGGGGATACGGACGATGCTGGGGAGAATACATGGAGCAAGTAAACTCGCCATTGCTCAGGACGATTGTCTCGAAACAGCCCCCCCGTCCCCTTGGGCTCGCCGCAGTTCAACGGGCAGCGAAAAGACCACATCTTCGCGGCCGTCACCCACCTCGCCAGCGATGTCGGCGCCTGTCGCGTTGAGGTAGCCCATTACCTGCTGGACAAGCGCCTCGGGGGCGGATGCACCAGCGGTGACACCCACGATGTGTTTGTCCTCGAACCAACGCGGGTCGATTTCATGTACACCGTCGATGAGATAGGCTTCGACACCCCGCTTTTCGGCGATCTCGCGCAGCCGGTTGGAATTGGAGCTGTTGCGCGAGCCGACCACGAGGATGAGATCCGCGTGTTCGGTCAGGGCCTTGACGGCGTCCTGCCGGTTCTGCGTGGCGTAGCAGATATCGCTCTTACGGGGACCGACGATCTTCGGGAAGCGCGCGCGCAGGGCAGCGATGATTTCCTCGGTGTCGTCCACTGAAAGCGTGGTCTGCGTGACGATGGCGAGATAATCCGGATTCCGCACGCGCAGGGTTTGCACGTCATCGACATCTTCCACCAGATAGATGTCACCGCCGTGGGCGCGGTCGTATTGGCCCATCGTGCCCTCCACTTCCGGATGACCGGCGTGCCCGACCAGGATCGTCTCCCGTCCTTCGGCGCTGTAGCGCGCCACTTCCATGTGCACCTTGGTGACCAGGGGGCAGGTGGCGTCGAAGATCCGTAGGCCCCGTTGCTCGGCCTCGAGGCGGACGGCGCGCGAGACCCCATGCGCGCTGAAGATCACCGTAGCGCCATCCGGCACATCATCGATCTCCTCCACGAACATGGCCCCCTTCCGCCGTAGGCCGTCCACCACGAACTGGTTGTGTACCACTTCGTGCCGCACGTAGATGGGGGCCCCGAACAGTTCCAGCGCCCGTTCGACGATCTCGATGGCGCGATGAACCCCGGCGCAGAAGCCACGGGGGTTGGCGAGTAGGACTTCCATGGCGGTCGTTCCCGGATGTTTGCGGCGGTTGGGACGAGATTATAGGGCGACCGCGCGGCATCGGGTGAAAACCCCGCCTCGGGACGGGGATTGAAACCCGCGTCGTGTCTTGTCGGGATGATCAGGTCGCGCACCTCTCGCTCCACTCTGGATATTTCAGTCTTCGCGGCCAGGGAGGATGTCCACGAGGCGGATGCGGATGTTCAGGCGGTGGCCGGCCAATGGGTGATTGAAATCCACCACGACGTGCCGCTCTTCGATCGCCCGGATCGCGCCGGGCACTCGCTGGCCGCCGGGCGTTCGGAAAGCGAGGATCTGGCCCACCTCCAATGACTCCCTCTCTTGGAACTGCTCCTTGGGAAGGGTGTGAATGGCTTGGGTGCTGCGTAGACCGAAGGCCTCCTCCGGCTCCAAAGAGATGGTTTTTTGCTCCCCGGGACGCATGCCCACGAGGCAGCGTTCCAGGCAGGCATGGATATCGCCGTGGCCCAGCACCGCGGTGACGGGTTCGTCAGCGAAGGTGTCCTCGGCGACGAACCCGTCCTCCAGTTCGATGCGTAGGTGCACCCGGACGGTGTCGCCGAGCTTCGCCGGGGAACTCATGGTCGCGCCCCTTGCGGTTTTCGCACGGTTGTGACCGGCGAACGGTGGGGGGTCGAGCTTGGGCCGATCATGGGCGTGTTTCGCGTTTTTTGCTGTCGGCTGCGAAGAGTTCGACGGCGATCAGTATCATGACCCCCATGGTGATGGCCGAATCGGCGAGGTTGAACGTGGGCCAGTGCCATGTTCCGTAATAGAAGTCCAGAAAATCCACCACTTGTCCCCAGCGCAGTCGGTCGATGACGTTGCCCAATGCGCCTCCCAGCACCAGAGACAGACCCAACGCGGTCCAGCGCTCACCGGGACGCAGTTTCAGGATCCACCACGCGATCCCGAGGCTGACCACCACGCCGAGGCCGATGAACAAGTCGCGCTGCCATCCTCCGGCGTCGGCCAGAAGACTGAATGCGGCACCGGTGTTATGGGCCAGGCGCAAGGCGAAGAACCCCGGTATCACCGTTAGCGGCATGTCGGGATCCAGCAAGCGCTGCGCTGCCCACTTGGTGAGCTGGTCCGCGCCCAGCACCACGGCGGAGACCACGAACCACCGGCCCGAGGCCACCCGCTCAGCTCCAGAGGGCGTCGAGGGGGAACTCGACGGCGTCGAAGGGGGGCTGGCGCACGGGTTCGTCGTCCTTGAGGGTGGCGATCAGGCCCCAGTGGTCGCCTTCGAGGGCGTAGACCTCGAGGGTGCGCAGGTCGGGATCGACGAGCCAGAGGTGGGCGACGCCGTGCTGGGCGTAG
>JALSSO010000078.1 GCA_026984215.1 Gammaproteobacteria bacterium
TCCGGGTCTGCGGACAACTCGATCTGGAGGAATCGGCCCGGGTCGAGGGCAACGTGCATTACCATCTTTTGGAGATGCATCTCGGCGCCGAGGTCAACGGCAGTCTCGTCCACGAGGGGAACATGGAACCTCCGCGTCTAGAGCACCACGATGCGCAGGGGGCGGAGCGTCAGCCCGGCGCGGATCCGGACTGACGCCGTTCGGCCCAGGGCATATCCCCAGCTGGAGCCGGGCGATTTGCAATCCGCGTGGCCGCGGGGGATATAAAGTGAACAATCGGGCGAGCCGGGGGTCTCATCCCCCGTCGGCAGATCGACGAGAGGTATGACCATGCAGGAGATTCCAGTTTCCGTGGCGCCCCCGGCGGGGGCCGGGGCGCCGCTGAGGCTTTCCGATGCGGCGGTGACCAAGATCCGGGAATTGCTGGAGGAAGAGGGCAACCCCGACTACAAGCTCCGTGTGTTCGTCACCGGCGGCGGCTGTTCCGGCTTCCAATATGGGTTCGAGTTCGACGACCAGGTGGCCGAGGACGACCTCGTGGTGGAGAGGGACGGTGTGACCGTGGTGGTCGATGCCATGAGCGCCCCCTATCTGACCGGCGCCGAGATCGACTACAAGGAGAGCCTGGAAGGATCCCAATTCGTGATCCACAATCCCAACGCCGTGAGCACCTGCGGCTGCGGGTCTTCGTTCACGATCTGAACCCCGGGGCCGGGTGGATCGCCCCCAGGATCACCGGGCGCCGGGCACCGGTGACCGAAGGCAGGTTGCCCGGGCGTCCTTCCAGGGTTTCGCGGGCCAGCCAGGCGAAGGCCATGGCTTCGACCCATTCGGCGGGCACCCCCAGGGTGTCGGTTTCCCGCACGCGGCGGCCGGGCAGGTGGGCCGCCAATCGGGTCATGAGGTGGGCATTGCGGGCCCCGCCGCCGCAGACCAGGATCTCCCGCACGCCTGGCAGCGCCTCCAGGATGGCTCGGGCGGCCGTGCACGCCGTCAGCTCCACGAGGGTGGCCTGAACGTCTTCCGGCGCCGGTGGTGGGGTCGAGGCCCCCAGCGCCCGTTCCACCCACTTCAGGTGAAACCGCTCGGGGCCGGTGCTCTTCGGGGGTGGTCTGCGGAAGTAGTCTTCGGCCAGCAGTCGTTCGAGCAAGTCCGGGTGGATGCGGCCCGAGGCGGCCCAACGCCCGTGTGCGTCGTACGGCCGTCCCAGGTGCTTTCGGGCCCAGGCATCGAGTAGGGTGTTGCCGGGTCCGGTATCGAAGCCGGCGACCGCGCCCTGCGCGGGGAGCAGTGTCACGTTGGCGATGCCGCCGATGTTGAGCACGGCGCGGTCCGCACCTGGATCCTGGAACACCGCCCGGTGGAAGGCCGGCACCAGCGGCGCACCCTCGCCACCGGCGGCCATGTCACGCCGGCGGAAGTCCGCCACCGTGGTGATCCCCGTGGCCTCGGCGATGCGGGTGGGGTCGCCGATCTGCCAGGTGAAGGGAGTGGGGCGGGTGGGTGCGTGCCACAGCGTCTGACCATGGCTGCCGATCGCGCGCACCGCAGCGGCCGCCACGCCGGCTTGGCGCAGGAGACACCGTGCCGCGTCGGCGAACACCTCGCCCCACAGCGCGTCCAACTCGCCGAACTCAGCGGCGGTCACCGGCTCGCGCATCGCACGGCGCGTGCGCCGGACCAGGTCCGGCGGGAGCGGGTTTTCCACGGCGGCCATCAGCTCCGGAGCCGCGTCCGGAACGAATCGCACCAGGGCGGCGTCCACGCCATCCATGCTGGTACCCGACAACAGCCCCGCATAGATCTCGCCGCCGGACGCCTGGGTGCTGGCCAGGGCGTCAGTCTCCGGATTGTGCAAGCCGGACTCGGCGGTGGGTGTCGAGTTCCGCGAGCATCGGCTGGATGTGTTCGCGGAAGCGCCTCAGCTCGGATGGGGGAAGCGGATCGGCGCGGCGTGCCGCCACCTTCAGCGGGTCCTTGTGCCGGCCGTCGACGCGGAACTCGTAATGCAGATGGGGACCGGTGGCCAGGCCGGAGCTGCCGACGTAGCCGATCACTTCTCCCTGCCGCACGCGTTTACCCACTTTCAGCCCCTTCGCGTAACGCGACAGATGCGCGTAGAGCGTGGTGTGGTGTTTTCCATGTTTGAGAATCACGGTGTTGCCGTAGCCGCCCTTGCGCCCCTTGTGGACCACCGTGCCGTCGGCGGTGGCGTGGACGGGTGTTCCCCGGGGGGCGGCGTAGTCCACGCCTTTGTGGGCGCGGAACCGATGCAGGACCGGGTGCCAGCGACGCAGGCTGAATCGCGAGCTGATGCGCGCGGCGTCCACCGGATTGCGACTGAACTGCTTGCGCAGAGGCTCCCCCTTTTCGGTGAAATAGGCGGTTTCGCCCCGCGAGGTGGTGTAGCGGAAGGCGCGATGGACACGTCCCCGGTTGATGAATTCCACCGCCAGGATCGGGCCCGAGGCGAGTTTGCGGTCGTCGCGCCGGTGCTCCTGATAGACGACGGTGAAGCTGTCGCCGGCGCGCAGGTCCCGCGAGAAGTCGATGTCCCAGCGTAGCAGGCGGGTCAGATCGACCAGGATGCTGTCGGGCAGTCCGGCATCCCTGCCGTCGCGGAACAACGAACGGGTGATGGTGCCGTTGGCCACCAGGGTCTGGGTCTCGACGGGACGGCGTTCCCACTGGGCGGTGTACTGCTCCCCGTTTCGATGCACCACCAGCCGGCGCAGCGGGTCCGGATCGTATTCGAGCCGTTCCATGATGCCGCGGCGCGCCAGAATGCGCAGTACGTCTCCGGGTTGCAGGGCCGTCAGGCGGCGCGCCGCTTTCGAGGACCGCACCACGCGGTGTGCGGAGGTCTTGAGCCCGGATCGCCTGAAGATGGCCGAAAGCGTGTCACCCCGGCGGACCACCACCTCCAGCGTTTCGGGTGGAGGGGTAGGTTGGGGCGAGGGGGCCGCGGTTGGCGTTGCCGCGAGTTCTCCGAGGATGTCGGCGGCATGGCCCGGGCGAAGGGGCAGGGTCAGGAATGCGGAGGCGATCAGCAAGGCCGGCAGGCGCATAGGGCAGGGCTCCCAAGCTGGTGAAGGACGTCAACTTGTTGTTGTTATGGCCTGGAATCGGCGTGTTTTTTGGGAGCGTACGGTAATCATTTCCGTGACTGGGGTCAAACTTTCGCTTGCCCCGGCGGGTGCGGACCGCGCACACCTGCGGACTCATCGACCGGCCACGGGCGGGGACGACCGGAATTTGGGGCGTTCGGCCACCGTGACCTGCCAGCGCACGGGTTGGCCGGCGCGCAGGCCGTCGATGCGGATCCGGTCACCGGGTCTGTGCCGCGCGATGCGCTGGAACGCATCCAGGGCGTCGGCCACAGGGGTGCCGTCCACGGCCAGGAGCAGATCGCCGGGTCGGATGCCGGCCCGGGCGGCGGGGCTACGGCCCACCACCTCGGTGATGAGCACGCCTTCGGGGCGGGACATGTGATTGAGCCGGGCGTCGCGCAGGGTCACCTGGCGGCCCTGGACACCCAACCAGCCGCGGATCACGCGACCGTGCTCGACGATGTCCTTCATCACCTGCAGGGCCAGGTGGGAGGGGATGGCAAAGCCCACGCCGTTGGAGCCGCCAGCGCTGGAATAGATGGCGGTGTTGATCCCCACCAGTTCGCCCCGGGCATTGATCAGGGCGCCGCCCGAATTGCCGGGATTGATGGCCGCGTCGGTCTGAATGAAGTTCTCGATGGCGCTGATGCCCATGTGGGTGCGCCCGGTGGCGCTGACGATGCCCTGGGTGACCGTCTTGCCCACGCCGAAGGGGTTGCCGATGGCCAGGACCACGTCACCCACGCGCAGGTGCTCGGAGTCTCCGACCACGATGCTGGGCAGCCCCTCGTGGGGCACCTTGAGCACGGCAAGATCCGTTTCCTCGTCGGTTCCCACCACCTCGGCCTGGAGGGCGCGGCCGTCGTCCAGCAGGACTTGTATGGCGTCGGCCCCTTCGATCACGTGGTTGTTGGTCAGCACGTAGCCGCGGGGGCTGAAGATCACTCCGGAGCCCAGGCTGTTCTGGGTGCGCTCGGGTACCTGCCGCAGGCCGTGGCCGAAAAACTGCCGGTACATCGGCTGTTCGTACAAGGACCGATGCCGCGGGAGCGTTTTGCTGGTGAAGACGTTGACCACCGCGGGGGCGGCACGCTCCACGGCCGGGGCGTAGCTGGCGGGGGCGGGATGCGGATCCGCCGGGGCCGGTGTGGCGGCCTGGACCTCCACCACGGGACGCAGGGCGTCACGGTCCTCCGGGAGGACCCAGAGCACCACCAGGGCGGCGATCAGGCCGGTCAGGGCGACACGGATCCAAAAGCTGAAGATGGAAAGCGAATCCATGTCCGCTTACCCTACCATGCCACCTTCCGACCGGCCATACGAGCAAGGGGACTGGATCGTGGTCACATTGGGGGAACTGGTCGGCTACCTGGACGAGCGGCTCGAGGTCGGGCGTTTCCAGGACTACTGCCCGAACGGGCTGCAGGTGGAGGGGCACAGCGAGGTACGGCGCATCGTCGGAGGGGTGACGGCCTGCCGAGCGCTGCTCGAGGCGGCGGCCTCGCGGCAGGCCGATGCAGTCCTGGTTCACCACGGCTATTTCTGGAAGGGCGAGGATCCGCGGGTGGTGGGTATGAAGGCCGCGCGGTTGCGTCTGCTGCTGAATCACGGCATGAGCCTGCTGGCCTATCACCTTCCGCTGGATTTCCATCCCGAGTTGGGGAACAACGTTCAGTTGGCCAAACGGTTGGGTTTGTCCGTTGAGGGCCCGCTGGCCCTGGACGGGGGTGCGGAAAAGGGCTTGTATGGACACCTGGGCGAGCCTGTGACGGCCGTCGCGTTCGCCGCGCGGATCGCGCAGGCGCTGGGGCGCGTGCCGCTGCATGTGTCCGCCGCAGACTCCAGACGCATTCGCCGGGTGGGCTGGTGCACGGGCGCTGCGCAGGGGTTCATCGAGGAGGCCGCCGCCCGCGGATTGGACGCCTATGTGAGTGGAGAGATCTCGGAATATACGGTGCATGTGGCGCGCGAGCTGGGCGTGCATTATTTCGCCGCGGGCCATCACGCCACGGAACGCTACGGGGTCCAGGCGCTGGGGCGTCATCTGGTGGAACGGTTCGGCATCGTATTCGAGTTCGTGGACATCGACAATCCCGTATGAGCCGGTGTGGGATCGTAAGGTGTAGCCGTTGGGAGACCAGCATGGAAACGTCATCGAAACGCAGGAGAATGGGCCGGCTCGTGATCGCGGTGCTGGGCGTGGTGCTGATGGTTTCGGCCGGGGCCGACATCCGGACCATGGGCGAGGCCATCAACAAGGCCGGACGGCAGCGGATGCTCACGCAGCGTATCGTGAAGGACTATTGCATGTTGGGCACCGGCGTGGATCCGGAGCGAGCGCGCCAGCAGCTCCAGGCTTCTGTGGCGTTGTTCGAGACCCAACTGGCCGAGCTGGCGGCCTTCGCGCCGAACGACGAGATCCGGGCCCGGCTGGAGAAGGTCAAGCGTCTCTGGGAGCCGTTTCGGGCCGCGGCCATGGGTGCCGTGGATCGCGAGGGAGCGGCCACGCTGCTCGAGAGCGATGACGCCCTGCTGGCCGCGGCGCATGCGGTGGTCTTGTCCCTGGAGGACGCCTCCGGCACGCAGACGGGCAGGCTGGTCAATGTCGCCGGCCGTCAACGCATGCTCTCTCAGCGCATGGCCAAGTTTTACATCTGTAAGGGGTGGGGTTTCGGTGGCGCGGCCCAGCGCCACGGCCTGCAGCAGGCTAGGAACGAGTTCGAGGGTGCCCTGACGGTCCTCAAGGAGGCACGGGAGAACACCCCGGAGATCGACCGGAAGCTCCATCAGGCCGAGAAGCAGTGGAATCTCTTCCGTCACGGACTGGAGAACGAGAAGGCCTATATCCCACTGCTCGTGGCGCGCTCGGCCGACAAGCTGCTTGCGATCATGAACGACGCGACCGGCCTGTACGCACATCTGGACGGGCGCTGAAGGGGCGGTATCCAGCCAGGTTCCAGCGGGCCGCCGGCGCGCTTCTACCCGCCTCTTCCCCGGGCTCCCCGTTTGGGGCAGTTGACGGTCTCCCCGTCCATCGGCCATCCTTTTGTGGATTTATGGGGTGGGAACAGGCGGGTATCCAGCGTTCGGGCGCCGCATAGGGGATGCGGCCTTTTTTTGCCGGAACAGACCCGTGCACCGGCGGTCCGAGCGCTCCCCGGTGACCTCGGAGGGAGCGGCCGCGCCGTTTCCGGGACCCTGCCGACCGAATACCAGTCCACGCCACGTGAAGTGGCGCGGGGTGTTTTACGCGCATCGTTTTTTCAGGAGTGACGAATCATGGCTGAGCAAGGCGTAGATCCACGCCGCCGCCGGCTTCTGACCACGGCCGTCTCGGTGGTCGGTGGCGCGGGTGTGGTCGCGGTGGCATGGCCGTTTCTGGCCTCCATGCGTCCCAGTGCACGGGCGCAGGCGGCCGGAGCCCCCGTGGAGGTCGATCTGGAACCCATCGAGCCCGGTCAGCTGATCCGCGTCAAGTGGCGGGGCAAGCCGGTCTGGGTGGTGTACCGTACCGAAGAGATGCTCAAAAACCTGGAGAAACTGGACGACAAGCTGCGCGACCCCGACTCGGAGGTCGTCTCCCAGACACCGCCCTTCGCCCGCAACCGCTGGCGTTCGATCAAGCCCGAATATCTCGTCCTGATCGGTATCTGCACGCACCTGGGTTGCTCGCCCACCTACCGGCCGGAGGTGGCCCCGGAGGACCTGGGACCCGACTGGCTGGGCGGCTTCTTCTGTCCCTGCCATGGATCGCGCTTCGATCTGGCGGGGCGGGTGTTCAAGGGGGTGCCGGCGCCGACCAATCTGGAAGTGCCGCCGTACCGCTATACCAGTGAACGCCGCATTCTGGTCGGCGAGGCGCCGGAGGGGACTGCGTGATGGGTAGGATGATGACCGGACTTCTCGAGTGGGTGGATGCCCGATTCCCGCTGACCAAGCTGTGGAAGGAGCATCTGTCCGAGTATTACGCGCCGAAGAACTTCAACTTCTGGTACTTCTTCGGCTCTCTGGCGTTGCTGGTGCTGGTGATTCAGATCGTCACCGGCATCTTTCTCACCATGCATTACAAGCCCGATGCCACTCAGGCCTTCGCCTCGGTGGAATACATCATGCGGGACGTGGACTGGGGCTGGCTGATCCGGTACATGCATTCGACGGGCGCCTCGTCGTTCTTCATCGTGGTCTATCTGCACATGTTCCGGGGGCTGATGTATGGCTCGTTCAAGACCCCCCGCGAGCTCATCTGGCTGTTCGGCATGGTGATCTACGTGGCGCTCATGGCGGAGGCCTTCATGGGTTACCTGCTGCCCTGGGGGCAGATGTCGTTCTGGGGGGCGCAGGTGATCGTCAATCTGTTCGGGGCCATCCCGGGCTTCGGGCAGGACCTGGCCATCTGGATCCGCGGCGACTATGTGGTCTCGGACGCCACCCTGAACCGCTTCTTCGCCCTGCACGTGATCGCCGTGCCGCTGGTGCTGGTGTTCCTGGTCATCGGCCACATCATGGCCCTGCACGAGGTGGGGTCGAACAACCCCGACGGGGTCGAGATCAAGAAGAAAAAGGACGCCAACGGTATCCCGCTCGATGGAATCCCGTTTCATCCGTACTACACGGTCAAGGATATCTTTGGCGTAGTGGTGTTCCTGTTCGTGTTCTCGCTGGTGGTGTTCTACGCCCCGGAGATGGGGGGATACTTCCTGGAGCACGCCAACTTCGAGCCCGCCAATGCCCTGAAGACGCCGGAACACATCGCCCCGGTGTGGTACTTCACTCCGTTCTACACGGTGCTGCGCGCCGTGCCCGACCCTTTTGGCGGGGTGATCGCGATGGGGCTGGCCATCGTGGCGCTGTTTCTGTTGCCGTGGATCGACCGCCATCCGATCAAGTCGTGGCGCTACCGCAGCATGCTGCATCGGGTGAACCTGCTGATCTTCGCCGCGGTGTTCGTCGTGCTGGGTTATCTCGGCACCAAGCCTGCGACGCCCGTGCTTGGAGAGATGGCGGTGCGCTTCAGCGAGATGTATTTCGTGTTCTTCTTCGTGTTGGCCTTCTCGAGCCGACCGCGCAGCGCCCGGTCCGGCTGGACTTGGGCCATCGTGTTGCTGGGCGTCATCACGTTGTATGACCTCAGCCGCCTGGGTGGCGGCCATGCCGGTCTGGTCGTGGGCTCGTGGCTCCTGCCGGCGGCCTATATCGCGCTGATGTTCCTCGGGCCGCAGTTTGCGCCCGCGCTGGCACAGGATGGAGAGGTTCCGGAGAGGGTTACGACATGAAGCACTGGATCCTGGGATTGTTGTTGCTGGCCCCGGTCAGCGGGGTCTGGGCCAGTGGCGCGGAGATGCATCTGGACACCGCGCCGGTGGATGTGACCAACAAGGCTTCGCTTCAGCGCGGAGCGAAGTTCTTCGTGAACTACTGTCTGACCTGCCACAGCGCCGAGCATGCCCGCTTCATCCGGGTGGGGGCGGATCTAGGTCTGTCTCCGGAACTGGTGGAGAAATACCTGATCTTCACGGACGCCAAGGTGCGCGATCACATGAAGACCACCATGCTGGCCTCCGATGCCACCGAGTGGTTTGGCAACGCGCCGCCCGACCTGACACTCGTCGCTCGGGCCAAGGGGGCGGACTACGTCTACACCTATCTGCGCGGCTTCTATCTGGACGATACACGCCCCTTCGGCGTGAACAACACCGTGTTGCACAATGCGGCCATGCCCCACGTGCTGTGGCGGTTGCAGGGCTGGCAGAGGCCGGTGTTCGAAGAGGTGGAGGGCAAGCACCAGATCGAGCGTCTGGAACTGGTGGAGGGCTCGGGTCTGCTCACCCCGGAGGAATACGACAGGGTGGTGGCCGACTTGGTAAACTTTCTCGTCTACCTCAGCGAGCCGGCCCAGCTCGAGCGCAAGAAGATTGGCATCTGGGTGCTTTTCTACCTGATCGTGCTGGGGGTGCTCGCCTATCTCCTCAAGAAGGAGTACTGGAAGGACGTGCACT
>JALSSO010000079.1 GCA_026984215.1 Gammaproteobacteria bacterium
CTCGTCTACCTCAGCGAGCCGGCCCAGCTCGAGCGCAAGAAGATTGGCATCTGGGTGCTTTTCTACCTGATCGTGCTGGGGGTGCTCGCCTATCTCCTCAAGAAGGAGTACTGGAAGGACGTGCACTGAGGCGGCATGGGGCACGGCGTGCGCCGTGCCCCGGCCTTTCATTCCCTGTGTCCCTGTCCGCGAGGAGGAGTTTCGATCGATGGCGCTCGTGGCCAACAGGCGCTCCGTCATGACGCTGTTCTCCGATCCGGCCGATCCGGACAGCCATCGTGTGCGGATCGTCCTCGCGGAAAAGGACGTCACGGCCGATGTGATTCACATCGATCCGGACGACAAACCCGAAGACCTCTCCGACCTCAATCCGTACAACTCGGTGCCCACCCTGGTGGACCGGGACTTGGCGCTCTATGACGCCCGGGTCATCATGGAGTACCTGGACGAGCGTTTCCCTCACCCACCGCTGATGCCGGTGGATCCCGTGTCGCGGGCGCGCGCCCGGCTCGCCCTCTATCACATCGAGCGGGACTGGTACGGATTGGTGCCGGATCTCATCTCGGGCGAGGAGAAACGGGCCGCTGCCGCGCGCAAGCGGCTGCGCGAGAGCATCCTCTCGTCGGTGGAGATCTTCCAGGCCATGCCATACTTCCTGAGCGAGGAGTTCAGTCTGGTGGATTGCACCGTGATCCCCATCCTGTGGCGCCTGCCCTACTACGGAGTCCAGCTGCCCAAACAGGCCAAGGCCATCCACGACTACGCCGATCGCATGTTCAGCCGACCCGCCTTCCGGGACAGCCTCTCCGAGGTCGAGCTCGACATGCGCACCTGACACCCGGGGCTCTTCTGGCCGTCATGCGTTCCAGCCGTCCCTATCTGATCCGGGCGATGTATGAGTGGATGCTCGACAATGCCGCTACGCCGCACCTGTTGGTGGACGCCTCCCACGGCGATGTGCGGGTGCCCCAGCAGTATGTGCGTGACGGCAAGATCGTGCTCAACATCGGCCCGACGGCGGTCAAGGGGTTGGTGTTGGGTAACGACGCCATCCGCTTCGAGGCCCGCTTCGGGGGACGCCCCATGGCGGTGGATATTCCGGTGGGAAGGGTGCTTTCGATCTACACCCGGGAGACCGGCGAGGGCATGATGTTCGAGTCCGAGGCGCCACCACCGGGCGACACCCCCGGCCCGGATACGCCCCGGGGCGGGGGTCCGCCGGCGGGCGGCAAGGGGCGTCCACGGCTCAAGGTGGTGAAATGAGCATCGAAATCGCTGGCCATTGCGACATCACGAAACTCGAGGTCGATGCCATCGTCAACGCGGCCAACTCGTCGCTCCTCGGCGGGGGCGGCGTGGACGGGGCGATTCACCGCGCGGCCGGTCCCGAGCTCAAGGCGTTCACCGCGCAACTCGGGGGTTGTCCCACGGGCCAGGCGCGCATCTCTCCGGGCTTTCGGCTGCCGGCGCGTTGGGTCATCCACACGGTCGGCCCGGTGTGGCACGGTGGCGATCGGGGAGAGGCGCAGCTGCTGGAGGCAGCCTATCGCAATTCATTCGAGCTGGCCCGGCTGCACGGCGTGCGCAGCATCGCCTTCCCGGCCATCAGTACCGGCGTATATCGGTTCCCGAAAGAACAGGCCGCCCGTATTGCGCTGGGGGTCATGCGCGAGTACGAACGCCATTTCGACCGCATCATCGCCTGTTGCTTCAGCGAATCCGACGCCGAGATCTACCGGCGTGTGATGGCCACGCTGGGGCAGGACGACTGAACCTCGCGGCGCGTCGTTGCCTGGCGGCCGGGCGGTTGGGATCGAGCCGCGAACCGCAGGTTTGATCCGGATCTATCGTCAACGGCACGTATGCCGGATGATTGCACCCCATCCGGGAAACCATCTAGGGAGAATCGCATGTCGGGCGAATACCGTTACATCCGCTGGTTCAATGAACTGAGTATCGAGGACGTCCCCCTGGTGGGCGGGAAGAACGCCTCACTGGGCGAGATGTATCGGGAGCTCACCCCCCAGGGGGTCCTGGTGCCCAACGGATTTGCGATCACCGCCGAGGCGTACAAGCACGTGCTCGATTCGGCGAATGCCTGGGGTCCGCTGCACGAGGCCCTGGACGATCTGGATCCCGATGACGTGGAAGATCTCGCCCGGCGCGGGGCGAAGGCGCGCGAAATCGTCTACCAGGCCGGGTTGCCCGACGATCTGCGCGCGGAAATCCTGCGTGCCTACCACGCGCTCCAGGAGGAGTACGGAGAAGGCCTGAGTCTGGCGGTGCGTTCCTCGGCCACCGCAGAGGACCTGCCCACCGCCAGTTTCGCGGGCCAGCAGGAGACCTATCTCAACATCGCGGGCGAGGAGGCGCTGCTCGAGGCCTGTCGCAAGTGCTTCGCCAGCCTGTTCACCGACCGGGCCATCCACTACCGCATCGACCAGGGGTTCGACCACTTCAAGGTGTATCTGTCCATCGGCGTGATGAAGATGGTGCGCTCCGACCTGGCGGCCAGCGGTGTGATGTTCTCACTGGATACCGAAACCGGCTTCCGCGACGTGGTGTTCATCACCGGGGCCTGGGGGCTGGGCGAGAACGTGGTGCAGGGGGCGGTGGACCCGGACGAATGGTATGTCCACAAGCCCACCTTCGAGCAAGGATACCGGGCGGTGCTGCGCCGCGTGCGGGGCGCCAAGAAGATCAAGATGATCTATGACACCTCCGGCGGGGAGGAGCCGGTGCGCAACGTGGAGACCACCACCACCGAACGCGAGCGTTTCTGCATCAGCGACGAGGAAGTGCTGCGGCTGGCCGACTACGCCATCAAAGTGGAGAAGCACTACTCGGCCAAGGCGGGCGAGGATCGGCCCATGGACATGGAATGGGCCAAGGACGGGATCGACGGACGCCTCTACATGGTCCAGGCCCGCCCCGAGACTGTGGCCTCCCAGAAAAAGGGCAGCGTGCTCGAGCGCTACGTGCTCAAGGGCGCAGGCGAGGTCCTGACCAGCGGCCGCGCCGTGGGAACCAAGATCGCCGCGGGCAGGGCCCGGGTCATCCGGGATCTC